>CAZZDF010000017.1:0-14176 GCA_964652915.1 uncultured Propionivibrio sp.
GGCTTGGCCAGCGGTTTGCCGGTTGGGTTGCAGTTGATTGGTGACTACTTCAGCGAGGCGAAACTGCTGAACGTGGCGCATCGCTATCAGCAGAATTCGGACTGGCATTTGAAACGGCCAGTCGGTTTTGATTGAGCGACCGATGCGATTCGTTCACGTCATCCCGCTGGTCTTGTTGCTTGGTGCTTGTGCGGCACCTGAGCCGGCACCAGCGCCTGCGTCAGAGGCAGATAACCAGTCTCCGCCGGTTGAGCGGATCAAGTCGCAGCCGCTGAAACATCTGGTGGGGCGCACGCTCAAGCCGATTCCGGACAAGGCGCTCGATATTCGCACCAAATGCAGTTTCCGCGACGTTGCCGGCGGGCGTGGAAGCATGGATCTGCAAGTGACCAAGGCTGAGGTCAAGCGCTTCGTGGCGGAGGTGAATATTCCCCGGCGTGGTCTGTGTCGCTTTGACATGAAGAATTTCCAGCAGACTTCGAAACTGCCAAATGTTGTGCTGACCGATGATGAAAGTGGTTGTGTGGTCCGTATGTGGGAACAGGAGAAAGGCGTGACCGTCTCCTTTAATGCTTGTCAGGCAAAGTGCAGCGGAGACGCGTTCAGTTATCTCTGGCCGATTCTTGTCGATAGCCGGAACGGACGCTGTTCCTGATCTGAAATTGATATGAGTGAAACGCGATGAAACAATGGGAAGTCGTAATTGGCATCGAGACGCACGTGCAACTCTCGACGCAGTCGAAGATTTTTTCCGGTAGTTCGATTGCCTTCGGTGCCGAGCCCAATACGCAGGCCAATGCGGTGGATATTGCGTTGCCCGGCGTTTTGCCGGTGTTGAACAAAGGCGCGGTGGATTGCGCCATTCGCTTTGGTTTGGCGGTTGATGGCACAGTGGCGCCTAAATCGGTTTTTGCGCGCAAGAACTACTTCTACCCCGATCTGCCCAAGGGTTATCAGATCAGTCAGTTTGAACTGCCGGTTGTGGTCGGTGGCAAGGTCGACATTCAGTTGGGGCAAGGAGAAGGGCTGACCGAAAAAACAATCAATCTGACCCGCGCCCATCTGGAAGAAGACGCTGGCAAATCCCTGCATGAAGATTTTCACGGTAAATCTGGTATTGACTTGAACCGTGCGGGGACGCCGCTGCTGGAGATTGTTACCGAGCCGGACATGCGCTCGTCGGCCGAGGCGGTCGCTTATGCCAAAGCGCTGCACGCATTGGTGCGCTGGATCGGCATTTGTGACGGCAACATGCAGGAAGGATCGTTTCGCTGCGACGCCAATGTGTCGGTGCGTCCGGTCGGGCAAAAGGAGTTTGGTACGCGTCGGGAAATCAAAAACCTCAATTCCTTCCGCTTCATGCAGCAGGCGATCGATTACGAGGTGCAGTGGCAGATTGCCACCATTGAAGATGGCGGGCGTATCGAACAGGCAACGGTGCTGTTTGACCCCGATAGCGGCGAAACGCGCGCCATGCGCAGCAAGGAAGACGCCCACGATTACCGCTATTTCCCAGATCCCGATTTGTTGCCCTTGTTGATCGATCGTGAGTGGGTCGAGCGTACCCGTGAGTCGATGCCGGAACTTCCGGGAGCCAAGAAGCAGCGTTTTCAGAATGACTTCGGTTTGTCGACCTATGATGCGACGATGCTGACCGCGTCGCTGGATGTGGCGAATTACTTCGAGGCAGCAGTTGCCGCGGCTGGCGCCGCTTCGGCCAAGCTGGCAGCCAACTGGGTTGCTGGCGAGCTTGCCGCACGCTTGAACAAGGAAGGCAAGGAACTCGTGGAGTCGCCCGTGTCCGCCGCGCAGTTGGGTGGTTTGGTGGCGCGGATCGCCGATAACACGATTTCCAACAGTATCGCCAAAAAGGTGTTTGATGCCTTGTGGAATGGCGAAGGCTCTTCTGCCGATGAAGTTATCGAGAAGCAGGGGCTTAAACAGATTACCGATACCGGCGCGATCGAAGCGTTGATCGACGAGGTGCTGGCCAACAACGCGGCGATGGTTGCCGAATTCCGCTCGGGTAAGGAAAAGGCGTTCAATGCGCTGGTCGGTCAGGCGATGAAAGCGACCAAAGGCAAGGCCAACCCGCAGCAGGTAAACGAGTTGCTGCGCAAGAAACTGTCCTGACGCTTTTTACTTTTTTTCGCTTGGGGTTTGCGGCGGAGGCCGTTTGCTAAGCTCGTTGTAGCGCTTGAGGTCTTCGTCGTATTTGACGCGAATGATCTCAAGTTCTTTCTTTTTCGCTTCAATGACCGATTGCTGCGCTTTGATCTCGAATTCGGTCGTGCGTAGCCCTTTTTGTACTTCGGCTGGCATGGCCTTTTTCTTGTAAAACTCGGCTTCGTTTTCGAAAGTTTTACGTTTCTTTTTGATCTCGACGATGCTTGCTTCGGCCGATTTGATCGACTTGTAAACGTCTTCCTGGGCGCGCTGTCGCATGATCTCAATGTCTTTCGCGCTGCCATAGGTTTCGAGCAGTGCCTGATCCTTGCGTTGCTGTTCCTTGCGCGCAATTTCTTCGGCTTTGCGTTTTTCTTCTTCGGCCGCACGCTGTGCGCGTTGCTCGGCGGTCAGCGGTGCCTCGACGGTACGGATGGTGCGGCCGGATTCGCCGATTTCCCGATAGGCTTTGCCGTAGCAGGCTTGTGGAAGAAGATCACCGCAAACCTGTTTGCCGTTGTTGTCGGTGCAACAAAAAAGGTTGCCGGCGGCCAGCACAGAGCCGGAAAGCCCGAGCGAAAGCGCCAGAGCCGCAAATCTAGCCGGCGCGCGCAACACCATACTCCCGCCGGTAAGCTGCGACCGCCGCTTCGTATGTCTTGAAATCCGGGCGCTCGCCAAGAAAAGCCATGATGTCGTCAAGGGTCGCAACGGCCACCACAGGGATGCCATAGTCCTGGGTGACTTCCTGTACGGCAGATAGTTTGCCAGTGCCGCGTTCCATGCGGTCGAGTGCAATGACGACGCCACAGGGTGTGGCTCCGGCAGCGCGGATCATTTCGACGGATTCGCGCACCGAAGTGCCGGCAGTGATGACGTCGTCAATAATCAGCACCTTGCCGGACAGCGGGGCGCCGATAATGTTGCCGCCTTCGCCATGATCCTTGGCCTCCTTGCGATTGAAGGCGAAAGGCAGGTTGTGTCCGGCACGTGCCAGAGCCAACGCGCAGATCGCGACCAAGGGGATGCCTTTATAGGCCGGGCCAAACAAGGTATCGACTTCAATGCCTCTGGCCAGAATTGCCTTGGCGTAGAATTGCGACAGGCGATCCAAGGCATTGCCGTCGTTGAACAGGCCGGCATTGAAGAAATAAGGGGATTTTCGTCCTGCCTTGGTGGTGAAATCACCAAAACGCAAAACGTCCTGTTTCAGCGCAAACTCAATAAATTCCTGACGAAAGTCCATGTCGATCAACCAAAGTTTTGTGCAAAACCACTTGGGGCAGGGAAAACACATGTTACGCATCATTACACTAAATCTCAACGGCATTCGTTCGGCCTGGAAAAAGGGCGTTTTGCCCTGGGCTGCGGCACAGAACGCCGACGTTGTCTGTTTACAGGAACTCAAGGCGCAGTCCGGCGACCTGGACGCCGAGATGCTTACCCCAGACGGGATGAACGCTTACTATCATTGCGCCGAGAAGAAGGGCTATAGCGGTGTCGGTTTGTGGTGTCGAAAGAAGCCTGATGCGCTCTTCGAAGGCATCGGTCATCCCGAATTCGATGCCGAAGGTCGCTATTTGCGTGCTGACTTCGGCCGGCTTTCGGTGGTTTCGCTTTATCTGCCTTCCGGCTCGAGTTCGCCGGAGCGGCAGGAGGCCAAGTTCCGCTTTATGGCGCTTTTTTATCCGCATCTTGTGGATTTGGCAAACAGCGGTCGCGATGTGGTGGTTTGTGGCGACTGGAATATCGCGCATCAGGAAATTGATCTCAGAAACTGGAAGAGTAATGCGAAGAATTCCGGCTTTCTTCCCGAGGAACGCGCCTGGGTCGGTCGTGTGCTAAGCGAGGGCGGGTGGCGCGATGTCTATCGTGCGCTTTATCCGCAAGCCACCGACGATTGCTACACCTGGTGGTCCAACCGCGGGCAGGCCTGGGCCAAGAACGTGGGCTGGCGTCTCGATTACCAACTGGCAACCCCGGCCTTGGCGGCAACAGCGCAAGCGGCATCCGTGTATAAGAGCGAGCGATTTTCCGACCATGCCCCACTTACGGTCGACTACGGTTACGTGCTGTAAATAATTGTCATTGATCTGGCGGCACAAATTGGATAACCTGAGGGCGATGGTTTTCGATGGTTTTGTGGTCTGAGGCCATGTTTTTTTGTTCATCCTTTTACAAGAAGAGGTGTGTTATGTCTGATATTGGCGATTTGGCAAGCAGCAGCAAACAACGTTTTGTTTCCGACATGAAAGTCGTCGTGTCTGACGCCGAGGAAATTCTGCGCGCGACCGCCGGGGTTGCCGGTGAAAAGATGGGCGATCTGCGCGAGCGTATTGGCGAGCGTCTGCGCGATGCCAAACTGCGCATCGCCGATGCCGAAGCCGCCCTGGTTGATAAGACCAAGGCTGCCGCCCGCGCCACCGATGATTATGTGAATGACAACCCGTGGCAGGCTGTTGGCATCGCTGCTGCCGTCGGCCTTCTGCTCGGCGTCATTATCGGTCGCCGTTAAGCGCTGTCGGCATGAGTGATGGTAAAGAGAGCGGCGGCCTGTTCGCCGCTCTGAAAAGCGTTGCCGCTACCTTGTTAGCGGCCGGGAAAACGCGGCTTGAGCTCCTCGGGAACGAACTCGAGGAGCAAAAGATTTTGGCCGTTCGCCTTTTCTTGCTGCTTCAGGGATTGGTGTTGTGTCTGGGGGTGACTGTCCTGCTGATGGTGGCTTTGATCACAGCGCTGTTCTGGGAAAGCCGGGGGATTGTCCTTGGGTCCTTGGTTTGTGTGTTTTCGCTCCTTTGTGGTGTGCTTTTCACCATGGTCAAGCGTGCCATACGACGACCAGAGAAGGTGTTCTCTTCCAGCATTGCCGAACTGGAAGAAGATCTGCGGCAGTTGAAAGCGTTGGCAGGCTATGAACCACCAACTAAGTGATATTCACCGTCGGCGTGGGCAGTTGCTGGAACGTATTGTCGTCCAGCGTGCGACCTTAAGCCGGGAGTTTCGTCCCGTACAGCAACCTTTGTACAAGGCGGACTGCTGGCTGGCGCGGATTAATTCCGTCGGCAGTTACTTCAAGCGTCATCCCGGTGTTCTGGCGATGGGAACTGGCGCACTCCTGTTGTTAAGAACCGAACGTGTCTGGCGGTGGGCCAAGCGTGGTTTTCTTGCCTGGCAGAGCTGGCGAGCGCTGCGCGAAAGCTTTTGGGCTTTTGGTGCAAGGGCGCGATCGTGGGCGACGACGACAAAACCGTAGCGCCCGACAGCGGGCTCGTGTCGCGCATGGTGGCTTGTCAGAAGCGCCAGGCGCGGGAGTTTCTTGCCGATATGTTGCGCATGCGCGGCTTGATGCCGTTGCTGATGAAGCACCGCAACGGCGGCGTTTGGACTTCGGAAGAAAAGGCCGAATTGCTCACTCAGCTGCGTATTCTTTCGCGGGTTTCCCCGTACTTGCTGCTTTTGTTGCTTCCCGGTTCGGCCTTGCTCTTGCCGGGTTACGCCTGGTGGCTCGATCACCGGCGCAAGCCGCGGCCCAATACGCTTAATTCTTCAAGGCCCTCGCTTCCGGTCTCCGGGGTTTAGGCAAACAGCCCCAGTGCGTTAAGTTGTTTGCTGGCGGCTTCGGACCAGCCGCGATTGGCTGCGGGGCTTGCCGGGCTGGGGTGCAATATCTTGCCGATGCGGATGTCCATGCCTTGCAGGGCCTTGGCGGCACGGGTTTCGGCAAATGCGCCGATACCGATCATCCATTGCGGCTCAAGGATTTCAACGACCTTGCGCAGGTGTTCGTCGCAGGCGGCGTAGAGTGGCGTCGATTCGGCCGAAGGCAGCTTATCTGGAGTGAGGTTGCGACCCTGGTCGAAAAACGCCAACGGGCAGTAATTGGCAACGAAATGCTCGGCAAAGAATGCCTCGGCCGAAGCAAAATGTTGCTGGAACAAAGCCCACAGGCGTCGGCCGCTGACTTCCGAGCGGGTGCAGGCAAAGCCTTCGATCGGGCGCTTCGGGTTTTGTTGTGCGGGCTTTTCGACGCCGTTGTTGATCCTCATCCAGTCGCGCACCGCAGCAATTTCGCCGAAGGGAACGCCGCATTGCACCATGCCGAACGGGCCGGGATTCATGCCAAGAAAAACGACTTTTTTCCGGCCGGTGCCAAAGCGGCGCAAATAGGCTTCGTGCGCCTTCCAGGCATAGCTTAGCGGGTTGTAGATATGCGAAACCGGTGGGGCAAAGTGCAGGGTTTCGACGGCTTCGGACAGTTCTTTCGCAGCACGGATCAGCGCTGCGGCGGTCGGGGAATCGGTCTGCGTGTCGATTGAATCAATGGGCACGGTCTTCTCCGGATGATGGTTTGCTGTTCCACGGGGCCACGCGCGATAGCAGCAGCATGCCGGGAACGGCCAGGACAACGCACAGCAGGAAGAAATTGAACCAGCCGAGTCCTTCGACCAGCCAGCCGGCCGAAGCATTGATGACGGTGCGTGGAACGGCAGCGAGGCTGGTGAACAGGGCAAATTGCGTAGCGGTGTAGGACGGGTGGGTTGAGCGGGCAATAAAGGCGACAAAGGCTGCGGTTCCCAGCCCCACTCCAAGCGCTTCGAGCCCGATGACGGCGGCTAGCGCAAGACGCTGTTCGGCGCCAATGCCGGTCTGCGGGCCTAGCCAGGCGAGCCAGGCAAAGCCGAAAATCGAAACCAGTTGAACAACGCCAAAGATCCACAGCGCGCGGTTGATGCCGAGCCGCACCATCCACAAACCACCGAGCATGCCACCAATGACAGCCGGCCACAGGCCGGCGTGCTTGGCAATTAGCCCGATGTCAGTCTTGGTGAAGCCCATGTCGAGGTAAAACGGCGTGGCCAGAGCGGTGCACAAGGAATCGCCAAGCTTGTAGAGGAAAATGAATGCGAGTACCAGCATTGCGCCGCGTACACCGTTACGACCGATGAATTCATGAAACGGCTCGACCACCGCTTGGCGCAATGTTTTGGGTGCGGCCAGCCCGGTTTGCGGTTCCTTGACCAAAAGCACCATGATCATGCCGGGCAGCATGAAAGCCGCAGTGATCCAGAAAACCTGCGACCAAGGCAACAGATCGGCAAGAATCAGCGACAGCGAGCCGGGAACGAGGCCGGCGACGCGGTAAGCGTTGACGTGTACGGCGTTACCCAATCCCAGCTCGTTCTCAAGCAAAATTTCGCGCCGGTAGGCATCCAGAGCGATGTCTTGCGTGGCGGAAAATAGCGCAAGCAGGGCGGCCAGCCAGAGTACGGGAACAATCGTGGTGCTGGGTGACAGCCCGCCCAACAACCCAATGGTAATGAGCAGGCCGATCTGCATCAGCAGTATCCAGCTTCGTCGTCGTCCGAGTACCGGCAGGGCGTAGCGATCGAGAAACGGCGCCCAGAGAAACTTCCAGGTGTAGGGAAACTGGATCAGGGCGAAAAAACCGATTGTCTTGAGATCAACGCTTTCGCTGCGCAGCCAAGCCGGCAGCAGGTTGAGCAGAAGATACAGCGGCAGGCCGGAGCTAAAGCCGGTAAATACGCAGATCAGCATCTTGCGCGTGAGCAGGACGCGCAAGGATTCAGGTAGGGTAAACGGCATCAGGCAGCTCGCCCGAGACGGTAAAAGGCCAGGCTGCCGTTCAGGTTTGGATCGTCGGTAATGGGTTTGCCCGCTTCGTCGAAAGCCAGTCGTTCGCGTACCTCGATGCCGAGTTTGCTGCACAGGGCTTCAAAGTCGACGATCGTGAAGAAGCGCACGTTTGGTGTGTCGTACCAGTCGTAGGGCAGGTCTTCCGATACCGGCATGCGTCCTCCGGCAATGGCTTCGCGGTTCTTGCGGTAGGCGAAGTTGGGGAAGCTGATGACCGCTTCGTCGGCGACGCGCAACATCTCGCCAAGGATGCGCTCGGTGGCGCGCATGGCCTGCAGCGCCTGAGAAATGATGACATGGCTGAAGGAGTTGTCTTCAAAACCGGAAAGGCCGCCTTCAATGTCGATTTGAATCACATCGACATTGTTGCGGATGCAGCCGAGCACGCTTTCATGGTCAATCTCGACACCGTAACCGCTGACATTCTTGGTTTCGCGCAGGTAGCGCAGCAGTCTGCCATCGCCGCAACCGAGATCGAGCACCCGCTCGCCTTCGGCAATCCAGTTGGCGATGACGGCAAAGTCAAAGCGCTCGCGTTCTTTGGCCGTAAGGTTCATATCGTGATGTTCTCCAGATAGGCGCGCAGTACGGCGTGGTAGTGCGCGTCATCGAGCAGGAATGAGTCGTGTCCGGCGTCGCAGTCGATTTCGGCGTAAGCGACGTGGCGCCGATTGTGCAAGAGGGCAAAGACAATTTCGCGCGAACGCGCCGGCGAAAAACGCCAGTCGGTGGTGAAGCTGGCAACGAGGAAGTTGGCCCGGGTACGCGCCAGTGCCGCCGCCAGGTCACCGTTATAGGCGAAAGCCGGGTCGAAATAGTCGAGTGCCTTGGTGGTAATCAGGTAGGTATTGGCATCGAAAAAGCCGGCAAACTTATTGCCCTGATAGCGTAGGTAGGATTCGATCTCGAAGTCGATGTCGTAGTTGAACTGGTGCTTGCCGCGATGCAGTTTGCGCCCGAATTTTTCACCCATCTGGCTATCGGAAAGATAGGTGATGTGGCCGACCATGCGTGCCAGACGCAAGCCGTTCGATGGCACGACGCCATGCTCGGCGTAGTGCCCACGGTGAAAATCCGGGTCGGAGAGAATGGCCTGCCGGGCCACTTCGTTGAAGGCGATGTTCTGTGCCGACAGCTTGGGTGCCGAGGCAATGACAATGGCGTGGCGCAGCCGGTCCGGGAACTGTAGCGACCATTCGAGTGCCTGCATGCCGCCTAGGCTGCCGCCCATCACCGCGGCCCAGATGTCGATGCCCAGATGGTCGGCCAGACGGGCGTGCGCGGCGACCCAGTCTTCGACGGTGACCATCGGGAAGTCGGCGCCGTAGCGGCGGCCGGTTTCCGGGTTGAGTGACAGTGGGCCGGTCGAGCCGTGGCAGCCGCCGAGGTTGTTGACCCCGACGACAAAAAACTTGTTCGTATCGAGCGGCTTGCCCGGGCCGATCATGTTGTCCCACCAGCCGACGTTTTTGGGATGGTCGGCGTAGACGCCA
Organism: uncultured Propionivibrio sp.; assembly: GCA_964652915.1. Lineage (GTDB taxonomy): Bacteria > Pseudomonadota > Gammaproteobacteria > Burkholderiales > Rhodocyclaceae > Propionivibrio. The sequence goes on from CAZZDF010000017.1 coordinate 9,315, forward strand.
GCAACGTGGTGACCGCCGGCCAGGGCATGGCAAACCAGCACGGCATTCGAGCGCGCTGCATTCAGGGTGCCATAGGTCTCATAGACCAGCTCGAAGCCGGGTAGCGAAGCGCCGCTTTTCAGCGTGATCGGCTCGTTAAAACGGACTCGTTGCGGAGTAACGACTCCGACGGAATGTGCAGAGGACATTGTTATCGTATCGAGAATAAAAAACCCAGTCGGCCGAAAAAGCGGACTGGGCGGGCCCCGCTTTAGCCGTATTTATAGAGCGCCCGCAAGCTGATCATTCAAATCGGCGCTATGGCGGAAAGTTACCGCCGGAGCGCTGAAAAGTCAAATTCAGGCAGCGCGGCAGAGGCTTGGTTCAATTTCAAGGACAGGGAATCCGCTTCGCAGTTACATGTTTAGGCGATCGATCAGTTCCTGTATTTTGGCGGGCTCGTCCAAGCGCAGGATGCGCTTGACGATCGGGGTGATTTCCGAGACGTCGCTTTGCTTGACACGCTGCTTGAAGGCCGGAATCTGCGCCGAGAACATCGAAAACTGCCGCAGTCCCAAACCGAGCAGCAGGCGGGTGAGTTTTGGGTCGCCGGCCATTTCGCCGCACATCGAGACGGGAATGTTGGCCTTGTCGGCGCTGCTGATGATGTGCGAAAGCAACATCAGAACGGCCGGATGTAGCGGGTCGTAGAGGTGCGAAACCTGCTCGTCGGCGCGGTCGATGGCCAGAGTGTACTGAATCAGGTCGTTGGTGCCGATCGATAGGAAGTCCAGGCGGCGCAGGAAGGGGCCGATAGCCAGCGCGGCGGCCGGAACCTCGACCATCCCGCCAACCTGGATGTTTTCATTGAACGCGATGCCTTCTCCGCGCAGGCTGGATTTGGCCTGCTCAACAGCGGCGAGGGTCTGGTCGATCTGGTGCGCGTGCGAGAGCATCGGTACGAGAATCTTGACGTCGCCCATTTTTGAAACACGCAAAATGGCGCGTAGCTGGGCTTGGAAACTCTTCGGTTCGGCCAGCGACAGGCGGATTGAGCGTAGACCCAGCGCCGGATTGACCCGCTTGCGGTCGGCGCTTACTTCATCCGAATGCTGGTTTTTGTCGTTGCCCAGATCAAAAGTGCGGATGGTGATGGGTTTGCCGTCCATGGCCTTGACCGCCTTGCGGTAGGCTTCGAATTGTTCTTCTTCGCTGGGCATATCACCACGGCCAAGGAAGATGAACTCGGTACGGAACAGGCCGACACCTTCGGCGCCGCTTTCAAGGGCTGCCGCAACGTCGCTAGGCCCTTCGATATTGGCCAGTGGCTCGACCTTGACCCGGTCAAGTGTCGTCGCGCGCGTGGATTTGAGCAGTTTGAGCTTGGAGCGTTCGATCTCGAACTGGCTCTTCTTGAGTGCGTATTCTTCAAGAACACGGGTATCGGGGTTGACGATCAGCACGCCGCTGGTGCCATCGACAATGAGGGTTTCCTTGTCGCGAATCAGCGCGCGGGCATTGTGCAGGCCGAGTACCGCCGGGATGCCCATGCCGCGGGCGAGAATGGCCGTGTGCGAGGTGGCGCCGCCGACATCGGTGACAAAAGAGGCAAAGTGTTGATCCTTGAAGGCCATCACGTCGGATGGAGAAAGGTCATGGGCGACGACAATCAGCGTTTCGCCCTTGGCCCCTTTCGGGACTTTGACGCCAGAGTGGCTGGAGCGCCCGACCAGTTCGCGCACCACGCGCTCGACCACCTGACGGACATCGAAGCTGCGCTCACGCAGGTAAATGTCGTCGATCTCATCGAACTGGGTAACGAGCACTTCCATCTGCTGCACGATGGCCCACTCGGCGTTGCAGCGCCGCTCGCGAATGATCTGTTTGGGTACTTCGGAGAGTTCCGGGTCGGCGAGGAGCATCATGTGCAGGTCGATGAATGCGCCGATGTCGGTTGGCGAGTTCTCCTTGCCGATCTTCATGGCTTCGAGTTCGGCACGAACTTGCTCGACTGCTGTGTCAAAGCGTGCGACTTCCTTTTCCACCATGCGCGGCGGGATGACCAGATGCGACACCTCCAGCGTGGCTTGCGAGAGAAGGTGCGCCTGGCCGATGGCGATGCCATCGGAGACACCGAGTCCGTGCAAAGTGAAACTCATGGTGGTGTTATTCCTCTTCGCCGAATTTGTCGTTGATCAGTTTCAGGATGGCTTCCAGCGCTTCCTGTTCATCGCTGCCGGTCGTTTCCACGACGACCATCGAGCCTTTGCCAGCGGCCAGCATCATCACGCCCATGATGCTTTTGGCGTTGATTCGTCGGGGGCCTTTTTCCATCCAGACTTCCGACTCGTAGCTGCTGGCCAGCTGGGTCAGCTTGGCCGAAGCGCGGGCATGCAAGCCAAGTTTGTTGGGAATTTCAATATCAGCGCGTGCCATGTGAGATCCTGTAATTGATGACTAGTTTCGGTGCATGTTGATGACGCCGTCGCGGCCGCCGCTGATGGCTTTTTCCATCAGGGTTTCCATGCCGTTTTTGCGATAGGTCAGTGCGCGCAGCAGCATCGGCAAGCTGACGCCGGCGATCCCTTCGATGCGTCCGGGTTCGAGTAGTTTCAGGGCAATGTTCGACGGAGTGGCGCCGAGAATGTCGGTCATGACCAGAACGCCTTCGCCGCCATCGACCTGTTCAAGCAGCTGTTTGGCGATCGGCAGGATTTCCACGGGGTCATCCTGTGCGGCGATGCCAAGTTGGGCAATGAGCTGGGGGCGTTTGTTGAGTACGTGGCAGACGTTCTGAATCAGGCTTTCGCCGAAGGTGCCGTGCGTTATCAAGAGGATGCCTATCATTGCTGTTCCTTTGAGAATCAACCTGCATTCTAAGGGATTCCGCGTTTTTCGGAAGGGCTGGAATCCGGCTTAGGGCAATATTTCGATATTTTTGGGTTTGTTATCCGTGAATTCAAGGCGTTGATCGAGCGCGGCGCTGACCTGGACTTTGCCCGTGGCGTCGATGCGCAGAACCTCATTGATGTTCATGTTTTTGGCGAGTTTCGGCCAGTTCGCGCCGGCGATGAAGAGCGGTTTTGATGCAACATCGGAAAGCGTTCCGGCGGAAGGGCCTGGCGCGATCAGCACCGTCAAGGCTTGCGTATGGAAAACCGGTTCTCCGCTATGTGGGTCAAGCAGGTGGCAATAACGTATTCCGTCGAGTTCGAAAAAACGTTGATAGTCGCCCGAAGTACCGATCGCTTCGCCGTCGTTTAGTGCAATGGTGGCCAATGGTCCGGGTTGGCGCGGGTGCTGGATGCCGACCCGCCAGCGTTCGCCATTTTTCGTGCCAAGGGCCATGACGTTGCCGCCAATATTGATCAAGGCGTTATGGATGCCCCGGTCGTGCAGGAGGGTTGCGGCCCGGTCGAGGGCAACCCCTTTGAGATAGCCGCCAAAATCGAGGGCGACGGCTTTGTTGGTGCTGCTGATCTGGTTGCCTTCGATGTGCAGATCGGCGATTCCCGGCTTGGCTTCCCGCCAGGCGGCGAGTGCTGCGGGGTCGGGCAGAACCGGCTTGTACTCGTCGGACTGGAAGCCCCAGAGCCGGATCAGGCCGCCGATGCCGGGGTCGAACAAGGCCTCGGCTTCCTGTGATAGCGTTTGTGCCTGGGTAATCAGCGCGGCCATTTCGGGGCTGACGGAGTGTGTTTTGCCGTTGGCGATGGCTGCGTTGAGTTCGCTCAGTTCGGAGGGTTGCCAGGCATGATAGGTACGATGCAGGCGGTCAAATTCGCTCAGGACGGCCGTTGCAGCCGGGTGAGCCTGTGTCTCGTCTACTCCAGCTATCTGGATCTCGACGCGGGTGCCGAAAACGTAGGATTCTTGCTGAAATAAGGGCGCTTTGTTGCAGGCAGGCAGGCAAACGGCAAGGGCGGCGAGAAGGGTCAGAAGGAGGGTGCGGGTTTTGCGCATTCACGTTCCACGGCGGCAATAAACAGGCTGGCCGGGTCAAGCCCGGTTTGCTCGGCGATCTCGACCATGCAGGTCGGGCTGGTGACGTTGATTTCGGTCAGATAGTCGCCAATGACGTCGAGGCCGACCAGTAGCAGGCCGCGGGCGACCAGCACGGGGGCCAGCGTTTCGGCGATCTGCCGGTCACGTGGCGACAGTTCGCGGGCAATGCCGGTGCCGCCAGCGGCGAGATTGCCGCGCGTCTCGCCGGCTTTGGGCAGGCGCGCAAGACAATAGGGAAACACCTCGCCGTCGATGATCAGAATGCGCTTGTCGCCTTGGCTGATTTCGGGGATGAAGCGCTGTGCCATGATCGTCCGTCTGGCTTGGTCATGTGTTTTCTGCGTCAGGGTTTCGATAATTACGTTGCGGTTCGGGTCGTCGTGGCGAACACGGAAAACCTGAGTTCCGCCCATCCCGTCCAGCGGCTTGAGAATGGTGTCGCGGTGTGTGTCGACAAAGGTATCAATCAACGCGACATCACGCGCCGCCAGCGTTGGTACGGTAAATTGCGGGAATTCGCTGATCGCCAGCTTTTCCGAATGGTCGCGCAGTGCCTGTGGCTTGTTGAAGACGCGCGCGCCTTCGGCCTCGGCGCGTTGCAGCAGCCAGGTCGTCGTAACGTATTCGATGTCAAAGGGCGGGTCCTTGCGCATGATCACGGCGGCAAAGTCGCGCAACGGCACGACGTGACGAATGATCTCGACGAACCATTCTTTATCGTCGTCAAGCAATTCGAGATGCACGGCTTCGGCACACACACCGTGCAGGGGCGACCAGTGAATGGCCGGCTGTTGAATGGCCCACACGGCGTGGCCGGCGGCTTGGGCGGCACGCATCATGGCGATGCTTGAATCTTTGTAGGCTTTCAGTGAATCCAG
>CAZZDF010000018.1:0-13913 GCA_964652915.1 uncultured Propionivibrio sp.
AGGAATTGGAAATCTGCCCGAAAACCGGGCCAATAATCTTTTCGAACAACCTGCTGGAAAACTCGTAGGACAAATTCAATTCAATCTTGCAAGCATCTTCGGAGAGGGCCTTGAACCCCCACTGCCCTTCGAGCCGGCGAAAAGGGCCATCGACAAGCTTGATCCGCATTTTTTGCGGACTCTCCTTGTCGTTTTCCGTCGTAAAGTGCGATCTCACCCCAAGATAATTGATGTGCAGAGTCGCCACGGTCTTATGCTCATCGCGATACTCAACCTGCGTTCTACTGCACCACGGCAAGAAATCTGGATAATCCTCAACCTGGTCAACCAGAGAAAACATCTGCTGCGCCGAACGTTTGATCAACACCGATCTTTCAACCAAGGCCATCTTTAGCCACTTCCCGCGAATCCTGTAGAATTCAGGATTCTAGCATTCCCGCGCCGCAACCTCAGAGAACCATACAATGAGCATCATCGCCAACAAAAAGGCTTTTCACGACTACTTCATCGAGGAAAGATACGAAGCCGGTATCGCCCTGCAAGGCTGGGAGGTCAAAGCCATCCGCGCCGGCCGGGCAAATATCAAGGAGTCTTACGTCATTATCCGTGATGGTGAAGTGTTCATTTTCGGGATGCACATCACGCCTTTGCTATCCAGTTCGACACACATCCACCCTGACCCGGTACGCACCCGCAAGCTGCTCCTGCACGCCAGACAGATCAGCAAACTCATTGGCCTCGTCGAACGCGCCGGCTACACACTGATGCCACTCGACCTGCACTTTCAAAAAGGACGGATCAAGCTGGAAATCGGTCTGGCCAAAGGCAAGAAACAACACGACAAACGCGAATCCGAAAAAGAACGCGACTGGAATCGCGAAAAAGCTCGCCTGATGCGCTCCGCTATCTGAAAACGCGCCCTTAACGTCGCTGGCGAACTGTCTCGAACAAACAAACCGCCGCCGCTGCCGCCACATTAAGCGATTCGGTCGCGCCGGGCATCGGAATACGAACCCGCAAAGGCGTCGATTCTGCAACCTCCGCACTGACCCCCTGCCCTTCGTTACCGAACACCCAAGCCACCGGCTTACGCAAAGCTAACGAATAAAGCTCCGAGGACGCATCAAGCGTCGTCAATACGGCCTGACCACGATAGCCACCGAGAAACGCCGGCAAATCACAAGTTTCATGGATATCCAGCTGAAAATGCGCCCCCATCGCCGCGCGCAGCGTTTTGGGCGACCAGGCTTGAGCACAATCGGCAGACAGCAAAATCTGTCTAAAGCCCGCAGCGGCAGCACTCCGCAAAATGGACCCGAGATTCCCGGGATCCTGAACACCGTCGAGCAGCACGGCGTCGGTCTCCTGATTCAAGCCATGGGCGCAACGCGGCAGGGGAACAACGGCCATGATGCCACTGGGCGTATCGACCAAGGCCAATTCATTGAACAGAACATCGGCCAGAACGACGAGATTTCCGTTATCAACGCTTTTAAGATATCGGGCAATTTCAGCGCGACTCAAACCGCTTTCGCTGACGACAAGCTCTTGTGGCTGACCAAAATGCTGCACGTAGCTTTCAATCAAGTGCATCCCATCAAGCAAGACCAGACCTGACTTGCGCCGCTCGCGCCCGCTTTGACAGAGCTTCTTCAGCGCCTTGAAATGGGGGTTTTCGCGCGAAGCCAGGTGTTTCATGGCAGCAACTTGGCCACGGGCCCAAAACTACGCCGGTGCACCGGGCTAACCCCATATTCCTTGAGCGCGGCAACATGCACTGCCGTCGGATAGCCCATGTGACGATCGAAGCCATACATCGGATAGGTCGCATGAAGCATCATCATTCCGGCATCACGAACAGTCTTGGCCAGAATCGACGCCGCAGCGATCGAAGCCACCAATCCATCGCCGCCGACGACGGCTTCCACCGGACAAGACAACTCGGGACAACGATTACCATCAACCAACGCACGGGATGGTTGAACAGCAAGCGACTCGACAGCTCGCCGCATCGCCAGCATGCTGGCCTGCAGGATATTGATCCGGTCGATCTCTTCGACACTAGCCTCGGCAACCGCCCAAGCCAATGCCTTGGCGCGAATTTCAATGGCCAATGCTTCACGGCGCTTGGCCGATAGCTTTTTGGAATCATTCAAGCCGGCAATCGGCTGATTCGGATCGAGAATAACTGCAGCCGCTACTACCGGCCCGGCCAAAGGCCCGCGGCCGGCTTCGTCTACGCCACAAACCAACCCTTCGGGCTCAAGCAAAGGCATCACTACGCACCAACGAGGCCGGCAAGCTGTCAATAATCGCCCGAGCCGCTTTTTCGGCGGTATTTTGCTTGAGTTGCAAATGAATATCGTAAAACGCTTCGCCGATTCGCGCGCATGTCGCCTTGTCGGCATAAAAATTGAGCAAAGCCTGCGCCAGATTAACTGGCGTTGCGTCGTCCTGAACAAATTCTGGAACAACAAACTTTCCGGAAAGGATATTCGGCAGCCCGACATACGGCAGGTAGCCCATGCGCCGCATCATGCGGTGAGAAAAAGAAGCCATTTTGTAAGCAATGACCATCGGACGCTTAAGCAAAGCCGCTTCGAGGGTCGCCGTGCCGCTGGCCACCAACACCGCATCAGCCGCCTTCATCGCATCATGAGCATGGCCGAAAAGCAAGCGAATCGGCAATTCGCGCGCGCCACAACGATACAGTGCTGTTTCAAACTGCAAACGAGTTTCCCGCGTTGTCAAAGGCACCAGGAAAAGAGCGTTCGGCAGCGATTTGCTGACCTCACGCGCGGTCTCGATAAAGGTATCGGCCATGTATTGCAGTTCGGACTGCCGGCTACCTGGCAACAAAGCAAATACGGGCTGTTGCGGCGATAACCCAAGCAACTCGCGCGCCTCGCTCCGCCCGTCTTCTAGCGGCAAGATGTCCGCCAAGGGATGACCAACGTAAGTGACCGGAATTCCCTGCTTTTCGTAAAGCGCAGGCTCAAAGGGGAACAAGGCCAGAACACGGGAAACAGCCCTCCCAATCTTGTGAATACGCTTGCCGCGCCATGCCCAGATTGACGGGCTGACGTAATGAATGGTCGGAATCCCGCGCCGTTTGAGCGATTTTTCCAATGCGAGATTGAAGTCAGGCGCATCAACACCAATGAACACGTCAGGTGGATCGGCCAGCAAACGGCGTTTTAGATCTTGGCGAATCGCCGAAATTTCACGGTAATGCTTGAGCACTTCAACATAACCGCGCACCGCCAGCTTTTCCAGCGAATGCCATTCTTCAAACCCCTGCCCCACCATCTTCGGGCCGCCAATACCGTAAAAAATGGCATTGGGCAGCTTTTCCTTCAGCGCCTGAATCAGGTGGCTGGCCAGCAAATCACCCGAGGCTTCGCCCGCCACCATGGCAATACGCACAACACCTGCCGTCATCGGATAATGCCGCGTTTGGAAACCGCCAGAAAATCGAGAATCGGTTGAATTTCCGGATGACCCTTGACATCCTCTTCGAGCTTGGCTCGAGCTTCTTCAAGCATCAACCCGGATTTGTAAAGCGTTCTATAGGCGCGCTTCAAGGCCATCAAGGCCTCGGCCGAGAAGCCCCGCCGTTTCAGCCCTTCGGCATTGATCCCGAACGGACTGGCCGTATTGCCGGCTGCCATGACGTACGGCGGAATATCCTGTAATACCACCGTTCCAACGGCGGTCATGGTGTGCGCACCAACACGGCAGAACTGGTGAACCCCGGTATACCCGCCAAGGATCGCCCAATCGTCAATATGCACATGCCCGGCCAACTGGGCGTTATTGGCGAAGGTGGTACGATTTCCAACCTGACAATCATGGGCAATATGCACATAAGCCATGATCCAGTTATCGTCGCCCATACGAGTCACGCCGACATCCTGCACTGTACCGAGATTAAAGGTACAAAATTCGCGGATGGTATTACGATCGCCTATTTCCAGACGAGTCGGTTCCCCTGCATACTTTTTGTCCTGCGGCACTTCGCCGATCGAGCAAAACTGAAAAATGCGATTGTCGCAACCAATCCGGGTATGGCCGGAAATAACGACGTGGGCGGCTATCGACGTATTGTCGCCGATCTCGACATGTTCCCCGATAATCGAATAGGGGCCAACACTAACATTGGCGCCCAATTTCGCGCCGGGATGAATAATGGCAGTTGGATGAATCATTGATAGCTCACACCACAGTTGTATATTTTCAAGCTACATCGCGCTTCGCGCACATCAATTCGGCCTCGGCCACCACCTCGTTATCGACACGGGCTTCGGCTTTGTACTTCCAGATACCACGTATTTGACGTACCAATTCAACATGCAGGTGTAACTGGTCGCCGGCCGTAACGGGTTTCTTGAAGCGCGCATTATCGATGCCGACGAAATAAAACACTGAATTGTCATCCGGCTTGGCGCCCATCGTCTTGAATGAAAGAATTCCGGCTGCCTGAGCCAGCGCCTCCATGATCAACACCCCGGGAAGCACCGGATGATGGGGGAAATGGCCGGTAAAAAATGGCTCGTTGATCGTAATGTTCTTATAGGCATGGATCGACTTCCCAGCATCGCAGTCGACAACTCGGTCAACCAGCAAGAAAGGATAACGATGAGGAAGATGCTCTAAAATCGCATGAATATCCATTGAATTCAATGTTCTATCTCCATTTGTTCGAGTTTTTTCTCAAGCTCTGACACGCGCTCGGCGAGCTTAGCCAAGCGCTTAATCTGTGCCGCGTTATGCAGCCATTCTTCATGCTCTTCAAGCGGGAAAATACTGGTGTATTGGCCTGGCTTGCGCAGATTCTTGGTCACCATCGACCCCGCCGAAATATGCACACCATCGGCAATTTCCAGATGACCAATCACCATTCCGGCACCACCTACCGTACAGTGGCGTCCAATTTTCGTACTCCCCGCAACACCGACACAACCAGCCATCGCCGAGTGATCTCCGATAACGACGTTGTGTGCAATCTGGATCTGATTGTCGAGCTTGACGCCATCGCCAATCACCGTATCGTCCAGCGCTCCCCGATCAATGGAAGTATTGGCACCGACCTCGACATCGTCGCCGATCACGACTCGGCCAATTTGCGGAATCTTGATCCAACGCTCGCCATCCTTGGCAAATCCGAACCCATCACTGCCAATTACAGCGCCCGCCTGAATGACAGCACGCTTGCCAATGACACAATGGCCATACACCACGCTATTCGGATAAAGCACTGAATCATCGCCGATTGACACATCGTCGCCAATGACACACCCCGGGTGAATGACAACATTCTCACCTAACGATACGTTGTGGCCGATTACAACGTTTTCGCCAACGCTCGCCGAAGATGGAACCTTGCTATGCAACACAGCAGACGGTTGAACCCCTTTCGGCCTCGGGTTTTCAGGATTCAGCAAAGCAACCACCCTCGCGTAATAGGCATAAGGGTTGCGATGCACGATTTTTGGAATTGACGTCTCTCCAGCGAACTCCGGCGGAACAATCACCGCAGAGGCCGAAGTCTCACGCAATTGCTGCTTATACTTGGGGCTTGTGATAAACGAAATCTGCCCCGCATTTGCCGAGGCCAAGGGAGCCACTTGGGAAATCACAACAGAACCGTCGCCGTCCAAGGCTCCACCAAGACGGCTGACGATTTCGTCAAGTCGAAAACTCTGTTGTGCCGACACGCTAACTATTTACTTTCAGACAAAGCCTTGATGATCTTGTCTGTCACGTCCAGCTTTGGACTGACCCAAACCACATCCTGAACGATCAAGTCATACTTTTCGGCATCGGCAAGAATCTTGATCGCCTTGTTGGCCTTTTCAATGATCGCGGCATTCTCTTCGTTCTGCCGCAGATTCAGGTCTTCGCGGAATTCCCGCTGCTTCCTTTGAAACTCGCGTGACTGTTCGTTGAGCTCCCGCTCTTTTGCCCGACGCTCGGAATCCGACAACGAGGCTGCATTTTTCTCAAGAGACTGTTGCAATTCCTGAACGTGCTTGGCAAGTTGTTGCAAATCCTGGTCGCGCTTTGAGAACTCGGCTTCAATCTTTTTCGCCGCTCGAATAGCTGTCGGCGCATCACGGAAAATCCGCTGAGTATTTACGTAACCGATTTTCAAGGTTTCGGCTGCCGACGCATACGACACTGGCAGCGAAGCCATCAACGCAACCAACAACGCGGCAATTTTCGTATTCAAGCTATTTCTCCTAAATTAAAAGGTTTGCCCCATCTGGAACTGGAACGTCTGAAGTTTATCATGGTCTTCGCTGTTCAAAGCTTTGGCAATGGCAAACTTCAACGGCCCGAATGGCGACATCCAGGTTGCCGCTATGCCGGTCGACATACGGATGGGGCCTTGATCATAGACACCACTACTCAGTTTTCCATCCGGATAAACCTGGCCAGCATCAAAGAATGGCCCCCAACGCACTGCATCAATCCCAGGGAAAGGCATCATCAGCTCGGAATTGAATACAATGCGCCGGGTTCCGCCCAACCGAACCTCATCCCCTTCGCTAGAAAGTTCATAAGGTCCGAGACTGGCTGCCTCGTAACCACGCACAGAACTGGGGCCACCGGCATAGAAGTTCTTGTAGAACGGCACCTCCTGCCCTGACAGCCCCTTGGCATATCCCAATTCACCATTGAGCATCAAAGTCATGGTACGGGAAACGGGGAAGTAACGCTGATGTTGATATGTCAACTTGTAGTAAGTTAAATCACCACCAGGCAGCCCCCATTCAAGATTGGCTTTCTGCACTGCTCCTTTGGTCGGATTGATGGCACTGTCCTTGCTGTCGCTCACCCAACCGATAGTCGCCGGCACGGTAATATTGGCGCAGTCAGAAGGAATAAGGGACCTATTCGAAGGAATATCGGAACCACCATTACCACAAAACTGATTGTTAAACCGCAAATACTGATTCGGCGTATCACCATCCGTTGGGTCGATTTCCACCTTGGTATGGTCAATCGCCAAGCCAAAATTGATCATTTGCCTTTCGTCGATCGGAATGCCGAAGCGAATTCCACCGCCCGTCGATTCGGTTTTGTAGGGATAATCAAGCGACTCGGGATTGGATCTCCGATGATAAACGTCAAACCCCTGGCTGATACCATCGACGGTGAAATAAGGATTGGTATAACTAAAACCGATCGCCCGGTTAATCTTGCCCGTATTCAGATTAACCGAAACGAATCGGCCGCTACCAAAAATATTGGCCTGCGAAATCGACCCGGAAAGAACAATCCCTTCAGACTGCGAAAAACCCAGGCCCAGCGAAATATTGCCTGTTGCTTTTTCAGCAACATTCACATTGACATCGACCTGATCGGTTGTCCCCGGGACCGGCGGCGTTTCAACGTTAACCTCACTGAAGTAATTGGTTTTGTCAATCCGCTGTTTCGAACGCTTAACCAATTCATCGTCATACCACGCGCCTTCCATCTGGCGAATTTCCTGGCGGATGACCTCGTCGCGTGTTTTGGTGTTCCCCGTCACATTGATGCGCCGCACATAAGCGCGCTTACCGGGATCTACAAATACCGTGAAAGCAACTTGCCGTTTCTCCTTATCGACTTCCGGCGCGGCATTCACGTTGGCGAAGGCATAGCCTTTGGCGGAGAGCAAATCGGAAATGGCTTTGGTACTCGAATTCAGGTTCTCGCGTGAAAACACGTCGCCCGGCTTGACCTTCATCGCTTTTCTGAAATCCTCTTCAGGCAAAATCAAATCGCCGACCAGCTTGATTGAGGAGACCAGATAACGCTCCCCTTCCGAAACGCTGATCGTAATGAAAATATCCTTCTTGTCTGGGCTGATCGACACCTGGGTCGATTCAATGCTGAACTCAAGAAAGCCGCGATTAAGGTAATACGAGCGCAAAGTCTCAAGGTCTGCGGCGAGTTTCTGTTTCGAATACTGATCGTTCTTGGTCCACCAACTGATCCAGTTAGGTGTCTGCAACTGGAACAAGTCCTGCAGTTCCTTTTCCTTGAACGCCTGCACGCCAACGAAATTGATCTGCCGGATCTTGGCGGCATCCCCTTCGTCAATATTGAAGTTGATTGCTACTCGATTGCGCTCAAGCGGCGTTACGGTCGTCGTGATCACCACGCCGTATTTACCTCGCGTCAGATATTGACGCTTCAGTTCCTGCTCCGCCTTGTCGAGCATGCTGCGATCGAAAGACCGGGAAACGGCAAAACCCGCGTCCTTCAAGCCTTTGATCAACACATCTTTCTCGAATTCGACAAGACCGACAAAATCAATCTGCGCAATGGCTGGCCGTTCTTCCACAGCCACGACGACCACATCGCCATCGATTTCGACGCGCACATCCTTGAAAAACCCGGTCGCAAACAAAGCCTTGATCGCCTGCGCCGCCTTGTCGTCGGTCATCTGATCGCCGACCTTGATCGGAAGATAGCTAAAAACCGTTCCAGCTTCAGTTCGTTGAATACCGTCAACACGGATATCCTTGACGATAAACGGTTCGAAAGCAGATACCCCAGTCGCAAAAAGCGCGGCGACCATACCCGCAAGCAGGTTTTTCTTCATAAGCTCAGCCGGAAATCAATCGATCAATATCATTGTATAAAGCAAAGGCCATCAGCATCAGCAGCAGGGCAAGACCAATCTGCTGCCCGATCTCCATGCTGCGTTCCGAAAGTGGCTTTCGGTTTATGATTTCGACAACATAATACAGCAAATGGCCACCATCCAGAATCGGAACGGGCAGCAAATTAAGGACGGCCAGACTCACACTAACCAAAGCAAGAAACTTGAGGTAGTAATCCCACCCCAATTTTGCCGATTGCCCGGCATAGTCGGCAATGGTCACCGGACCACTGAGATTGCGCAAAGACACCTCGCCGGAAATCATCTTTCCAATCATCACCAGACTGAAAACCGATTGCTCCCAGGTCTCTCGAATTGCCTTACCCAATGCCGAAACCGGGTCATAGCGCTGAATCACCGTCAGGTTACTCTTTGACAACCCTTGCTCTTTAACCGAAACACCAATTCGCCCAACCGTTTTTCCGCCCTCATCAAATGTCGTTGGTGTTACTTCGAAGTTCAATCGCTGGACACCACGCAGAATTTCGAAACGCAGCGTTTTCCGCGGAGAATCGCGAACAATGTGCACCAAATCAAACCAGCTATCAACGGACTTTCCATCAATCTGCACAACCTCGTCTCCCGGTCGCAAACCGGAAGCCTCGGCGGCACTTCCCGGGCTTACCGCCCCCAAAATAGGCTGAACGTCTGGACGAAAAAAACCGATCCCGAGTTTTTCAAGCGCATCCCCCTTCCAGCCATCGGCACGTGCTGAAGAAACATCCAAGCGACGAAAAGCAATTTCGTTTCGCGAATTGATGACTTCCAATTCGACCAAATCTTGCTCAACAGCCCGACGCAACAGCAACCAACGCATCTCCTGCCAAGTCTGCACCGACTCACCATCGACTTTAAGAACCTGCTCGCCATTTTCAATCCCGGCCGCCGCTGCAGCTCTGGCAACAGCGGGGGTTCCAAGAATGGGCTTCAACTCTTCCATCCCGTGCCAGAACAAGCCCCAATAGACAATAACGGCCAGCAACAAATTGGTCAGTGGCCCAGCCGCAACAATCGCCATGCGCCGCCAAACCGTCTGACGATTGAAGCTTCGATGCAACTCTTCAGAACGGACTTCACCTTCGCGTTCGTCGAGCATCTTTACATACCCACCCAAGGGGAAAGCGCCAATGGCCCATTCGGTCTGATCCGCGCCAAATCGCCGAGACCACAGGGCAACCCCAAAACCAACGGAAAAACGCAATACCTTGACACCAAGCAAGCGAGCTACAAGATAATGGCCAAACTCGTGCACAAAAACCAGCACCCCAAGAATCAGGGCAAATGCGGCGGCATAAAACAAAAATCCGTTCATTTCCGGTAATGCTGACCGATGACTTGCACGGCAACCTGACGCGCAGCCGCATCCGCCGCCAATACGTCAGCCAGCGAAGCCAGTTCCACAACAGGCAGCTGATCCATGACGGCGCCAATAATCTTTGGAATCGTGGTAAAGCCGATGCTGTTTTCAAGAAAAGCCTGAACTGCAACCTCGTTGGCCGCATTCAGGGTCGCCGGCGAGCTACCGCCCTCTTTGAGCGCCCGGTACGCTAGTCCAAGGCAAGGAAAGCGCGCGAAATCCGGCCTTTGAAATTTCAGCTCGGCGACCTGAAATAAGTCAAGCGCAGCAACGCCAGACTCGATTCGTTGCGGATAAGCCAAGGCATGAGCAATCGGCGTACGCATATCCGGATTGCCCAACTCGGCAACAACCGAACCATCGATATACTGGACCAGCGAATGAATCACGCTTTGTGGGTGAATCACCACCTGAATTCGTTCGGGCGGAACATTAAACAACCAATGCGCCTCGATAACTTCGAGTCCCTTGTTCATCAAGCTGGCCGAGTCAACCGAGATTTTCCGCCCCATCGCCCATTTGGGATGCGCACAGGCTTGCTCAGGAGTAACCCGCTCCAGATCAGCTAACGGAGTATTCAAGAACGGTCCACCGGAAGCCGTCAGCAACAAACTGCTCACGCCGCTTTTTGATAAATCACCTGAATAATCTTCTGGAAGCGATTGAAATATAGCATTATGTTCGCTGTCAATCGGAAGCAGAGCCGCACCACTGTTACGTACCGCACGCATGAAGACCGGGCCAGCCATGACCAGTGCTTCCTTATTGGCCAACAAAACGCGCTTACCCGCGACCGCTGCGGCCAGAGTGGATGGCAAACCCGCCGCTCCAACGATAGCCGCCATGACCGAATCCACCTCGGGCAACTCGGCCATCTTCACCAAAGCCTCCGCTCCGTACTCAACCCGCGTTGAGCAAGCGGCTTCGCCGAAACGACGACTAAGTTCGCCGGCCAACTCGGCGTCACGCACAACAGCAAAGCGCGGCCGGAACTCGAGGCACTGTTCGTACAATCGGTCAATTTGGCGATGGGCACACAGCGCTACAACGCTATAGCGCTGCCGATGGCGACGAATCACATCCAGCGTATTGACGCCGATCGAGCCAGTCGAACCGAGGATCGTAATCTTCTGCAAGGACATGATCAGAAAGCTTGCAAGGAAAACAGCCAGACAAGGGCAACCAGCGGCAAGGTGGACGTCAGGCTATCGATACGATCAAGCACCCCGCCATGCCCAGGCAGCACGTTGCTACTATCCTTCAGGCCGACTTGACGTTTGAGCAAGGACTCGAACAAATCGCCGACCACGCTGATGATCGTCAGCAGCACAAGAATTACTGGCAGCGCGGCATTGTGGATAGCAAAGCTTCCGGGCGACCAATAGAACAACAACAATCCATAAACCACAACGACGAAACTACCACCAACCGCCCCTTCCCAGGTCTTTCCCGGACTGATACTCGGCGCGAGTTTATGGCGCCCGAAGCTGCGCCCAAAAACGTAGGCGCCGATATCGGCCAACCAAACCACCGCCATTATCGCTAACAAGGCCATCGCACCGGCTTGTCGCAACTGAATCAAGGCTAACCAGGTCGGCAGGATCACCATCGCTCCGACAAGCAATCCGCCGACGTTTTTCGGCAAATGCCAACGGCGATACATCCAGCATGGAACAACAAATAGCCAGAACACCGCAGCTGGAATATAGAACCATGAACCGAGAGACCAGGCGGCAGCAAAAAAATCTCCCTCAATACCAAGCGCGGCAGGAGTCACGACTGAGACAACCGTGCAAACAACGCCCGAGCCGAGCGCCATAACGATCCGAGAAGCCTTGCTCAGGCCCATCAACGCGCCCCATTCCCAAGCAGCAATGGCCGCGACCAGCGTTGCAACGGCAACCCAGCCGAGCGGCGGCAGAAAAAAAAGAGCAAGGAAAAAGGCAGAAAAAAGAAGCGCTGCGGTAACAATCCGCGTTTTAAGCATCGCTATTCACGTCCGTCGAGTAGGCTTGAGCGGGTTGATCCAAGGCGGACTCCGAAGAACCATGTTCCCTCTGTACTGTCTGTTGAGGCGAACCCAGTTGTTCGCTGGTACGCCCGAAACGCCGCTCGCGCGACTGATAAGATTCAATAGCCGCATCAAATGCCGCTGAATCGAATTCTGGCCAAAGCGTCTTCGTGAAATAAAACTCGGTATAGGCCAATTGCCAAAGCAAAAAATTGCTTACCCGCTCCTCACCACCAGTACGAATGAACAAGTCAGGTTCCGGCGCATAATTCATCGCAAGATAAGGCGCCAAGTCAGCCTCTTCCCAAGCGCCTTGCTTGTCAGGCCGAGCAACGACCATTTTATTGACCGCTTGCATGATATCCCAGCGCCCACCGTAGTTCGCAGCGATGGTAAGAGTCAGTCGAGTATTGGTCGAAGTCTTTTCCTCTGATGCAAGAATAAGTGCCTGCAAGCTGGAGCTAAAGCGCGAAAGATCACCTACTACTCGCAACCGGACGCCATTTCGATCGAGCTTCGAGACTTCCTGCTGCAATGCACGTACGAAGAGTTCCATGAGCAAACTCACTTCCTCTTCGGGGCGGCGCCAGTTTTCCGAACTGAACGCAAAAAGCGTCAGATAGTGAATACCCCGCTCAAGGCAGTACTTCACGGTATCTCGAACCGTTTCTACGCCCCGCCGGTGCCCCGCGAAACGCGGTAAATAGCGCTTCTTCGCCCAACGCCCGTTACCATCCATGATGATCGCGACGTGACGCGGCAAAGAAGCAGCCAGCGGGATCTCCCGCGTCGAGCTGGTAAAGATCGCCATCTGGCGTATCCTTCAGGCCGCTTAAACGGCCATCAGCTCGGTTTCTTTTTGTGCGAACTGTTTATCGACGTCGGCAATATGCTTGTCGGTGAGCTTCTGGATTTCATCCTGTGCCCGACGTTCGTCATCCTCGGAGCATGCCTTGTTCTTCAGCAGATCCTTGAGGCTGGCATTTGCATCGCGCCGCAGATTGCGAATAGCAACCCGGGCATTTTCACACTCGTGCTTGACGACCTTGATCAGATCGCGACGACGCTCCTCGGTCAATGCCGGCATCGGCACCCGAATCAACTCGCCCTGCGCGGCCGGATTAAGCCCCAAATCGGCATCGCGAATGGCTTTTTCAACCTTGGACACCATGGTCTTTTCCCAAACCTGAACACCCAGCGTTCGGGCATCGATCAGGGTGACGTTGGATACCGTATTGACGGGCACCATGGAACCGTAATAATCGACCTGCACATGATCGAGCAATCCGGTATGCGCACGACCGGTACGTACTTTCGCCAGGTCATGTTTGAGCACCTCAAGCGACTTGAGCATCTTGTGCTCGGTCGTACTTTTCACATCGGCAATAGTCATATCCCTCTCCCTCAGCAGTACACCAGCGTACCTTCTTTTTCTCCGAGTACAATCCGCTTGAGCGCGCCCGGCGAGAAAATCGAAAAGACGTTGATTGGCAATTTCTGGTCACGACACAACGCAAACGCGGTGGCATCCATTACAGCCAGGCTTTTGGCAATTACTTCATCAAAACTGATGCGATCATAACGCTTGGCCTGCGGATTTTTTTTCGGATCAGCCGAATAGATTCCATCGACCTTGGTCGCCTTAAGAACCATCTCAGCGCCAATCTCGGCGCCACGCAACGCTGCGGCGGTATCGGTCGTAAAGAACGGATTACCGATTCCGCCGGAAAAAATAACGGTTCTGCCCTGCTCCAGATAACGAATGGCTTTACCGCGGATATACGGCTCAACCACCTGCTCGATACTCAACGCCGACTGAACCCGCGCAACCATCCCGGCCGCCCGCATCGCATCCTGCAAGGCCAGACCATTCATTACGGTCGCCAGCA
>CAZZDF010000019.1:0-13529 GCA_964652915.1 uncultured Propionivibrio sp.
GCCGCTTTGAGCGGCTCACAATCGAATGCCTCCGGCTCTGCCGGAGGATTGTTACTGGCTACTTTGGTCCGCAATGCGTTGATTACCTGCTGATCAGCCGAAAACCGCATTGATGCAAAAGACTATTGAACCTTTTGTATATTAGCCCAGACTAATACTGTAGCCGTAAAGCAACTGGATTACTTTGCAAATTCTTTGATCCGAGACAAACACATGAAACCATCACTTATCCTCGATGTACGATCTTCCCAGGAATTTTTGACAAGTCACCTTGAAGGCGCTGTGAACATTCCTCACGACCAACTTCAGGAAAAAATCAATTCGCTTGCCGATTTGGAAAAATCAAGTCCAGTTCTGGTTTATTGCCGAAGTGGAGTACGCTCGGCAATCGCTTGCTCAATCCTCGTGCAACAAGGATTCACGCAAGTTATGAATGGCGGCGCGATGACGACACTTTTGATGAATTACAAAGGTGCGGCGACAACCATGTCCCGATTGACCTGATTTCCAAATATCGACCAACCTGAATTCCACTTCATCAACAAAAGGAGTTTCGTCATGAAAGCAAATGTCGGAAGTATTGACCAGGCGGTTCGCATCATTGTCGGGCTTGCCTTGATTGCAGCAACGGTGGTGGGTGCAATTGGCTTGTGGGGCTGGATTGGCATCTTGCCACTATTGACAGGTAGCTTCCGTTTTTGCCCAGCTTACATCCCGTTTGGTATAAGCACTTGCAAAACCTCGAAATAGTTGTTTGGAAAACCTGCTGGAGGCAGGTGGCCACATTGCGCTTACGAGTCTGAATTAGAGTTGAGGAAACTTTGCCTGTGTTGCAAATACCAATTTTGCGGTGGGGGCGTCGTTTGCACCATGCTTTGTTAGCGAAGACAGCCCCCTAGTCAGCAGGGGGCTCGCGCTTGCGCCATGTCAGTTTCGTGCGCATTCTCGATGGTATGGTATGTGCAATTATCCCATTCGCCTAAGTCTTAAGTGACGCCAACGCCTTACGCAGAATCCGCCGCGTGGGTTATCAGATCGCCGGATATAAAACGACGTAGGTGGCATATGCCACTTTGTGCTAGACTCGCTCCCTCGATTACTTGAAACAAAACGCAAATGGCTCGACCAATGATCTGCCGTAAAGTGGCCTGCGATGTTCCGGCGCGCTATTTCAAGCCGCAGGGCGTGCCAATGGGCTGTTTGGACGAAATTGCGTTATCGCTCGACGAGGTCGAGGCGATGCGTTTGACTGACATTGAAGATCTGTATCAGGCCGATGCCGCTCAGAGAATGGGTGTGTCGCGGCAAACGCTTGGAAATATTCTAGCGCGAGCCCACAAAAAAGTGGCGACAGCCTTGATGGAAGGTAAGGCGCTACGCATATCAATTGCTGACGGGACGATTCAACATCCGTGCCCGGCAACCCACCCTCTGCCTAATTCCTCGAAAGATGGAGAAACACAATGAAACTATGCATTCCCGTTACAGCACCGAATGGCCTAGCATCAATGATTGAGCCACACTTGCCGCAAGCCAATTACTTGTTCTTTTTCGATACAGAACTTCGTTCTTGCCATCAGATGTCAATGAATGAACTGAACGAAGACGCGGAAATTCCGATGGATGCCGTATTGTGTGGCAGCATCAATCGGATCCTCCTGAAAACTCTGATAGAGCAAGGTATAGCGGTTTATGGTACTGAAGCTCAGACAGTAGAGCAGGCCATCGCCCAGTTCGAAAATGGTGAATTGCAGGCTGCTGTACTTGGAGGCGGGTGTAGCGGGCACGGCCATGCGCACCCGAGCGAGAGCGGTCGTTGCTGCAGTGGACAAAACAAGGAGGCTAGTGATCACGGTTGCGGCGGTAGTCATGGTGGCTGTGGAAGTCACGGAAACGAAAATGGGCATAAACATGGTCACTCACACGCTCACGCAGGCGGTGGTTGTTGTGGCAGTCGCGCGGCAACGGCCGACACGGTGGAAATTCCGGCGCTGGGAGATGTATTCAAGATTGCCGTGTGTAGTCAGAATCGCAAGACAGTGACCGAACATGCGGGCAAGTGCCGAAAATTCTGGGTGTATGACGTCGCAGAGGGGCGCGTTGTTGGCCGAAACCTGCTTGAGCTGACCATCAAGCAATCGTTCCACGAAGCAAAGGAAGGGCAAGCGCATCCCTTAGACGAAGTCGATGTGCTGATCACCGGGAGTATCGGTGGCGGTTTGCAACAACGCCTCAAGCAGAGAGGAATCCTCGGTGTAGTAACGAGTGAAACCGATCTGGATCAGGCCATTGCAGATTTTTTGGCTGGCAAAATTGAACCTGCACCAGCAGCCGGAGCAGGATGCGCACACGGCTGTGGTGCCACTGCCGGCGTTTAAGCCCTTGGTTCAAAAAGGCACCTCATTTCCGGAATGAGGTGCCTGCGCTAGATGAACCGCCTCAGAGCTATTGATCCGGCCAGCAAATACTATCAAGCGGCATACTTTACCCGTGGGTCCTGGAAATACGTTTTGACGCGCTCGGGCGAGTCCTCCAATATCTGCATGTATTCGGCTGTGGCGGCTTTGAGTTTTGCTTTGGTGCGCACGGGTACTTTTGTATAAAGCGCCTGTTTCAAATCCGCATTCAGTCGCTCTTCGGGGTTTAATTCTGGGCTGTAGCTGGGTAGGTAAAACAACTCGATCTTGTCTGTGCGCTCGGCCACCCAGGCTTTAACTACCTTGCTGTGGTGCACACGCAGGTTGTCGAGAATCAAAAACACTTTACGGCCAGCGTCTTTGATCAAAGCACCTAGAAACTCGATTAGCCTGTCCGCATTGAATGCCTCATCAATGATCATCCAGCGGGTTTTGCCCTGATTGGTGACCGTGGCGATCATCGACAGTTTCTGGCGTATGCCGCCGACAGCAAAGGTCACCGGGGTCTTGCCCGCCGGTGCGTAGCCACGACCACGCACATCGGTATTGACGACCGCTGTTTCATCTCCCCAATGAACCTCGGCGCCTTCTGCCTTGGCGCGTTGCTCAATGGCTGGGTATTCGTTGTCCAGCCACGCTTTAACCGCTTCAGGACGTTGCTCGTAAGCCTTTTTGATGGGCTTCTGCGGCGTAAAGCCCCAGCGTTTGAGATAGTTGCCAATGCAGCGCACAGAAAGCTTGATGCCGCATTCATGCTCAACCAGTTGCATGACCGCTGCCCGGCTCCACAAGGCGAACACCATCTTTAGCTGTTCCGGGCGTTTTTCGCAGATCAGGCGCTGGATAAGTGCTTCTTGCTCAGCAGTGAGCGTGCGGGATTCGCCTTCGCGGCGACCTCGCCGCGTGGGGGCCAATGCGCTGAAACTTTTGTCTTCGCTCATGCGGTAGCGCTTGACGATGTTACAGACCGCGACGTAGCTCAAACCGATCTCTTCGCTGATCTGAACTCGATTGCGTCCACGTTTCCATGCTCGAATGACCTGCTTGCGCAGTTCGTATTGCGCCGCCGGCTCGAGTCTTCTTGCGTCTTGTTTTTCCATGTGCGGTTCGACATGAGAAACGCCAAATAGTTCATATTATTTGCGTGCCGTATCTATAACTGATGTGCTTCGTCAACAAAGCAGCCATGATATGTTTTGGCGATTTTGCTGTGTTACGGCAGTAACAAATCAAAGGAGCTTGAGAAAAAGTGCTGAATATTATCTCCCGTAGTCTAGTGGCTATTATTGTTTCAACCACCCTTTCTGCATGTAGTAGCAAGGCTCCTGCCGGAGCAAGTAATCCCGATTTGAGCGCCGCGTCTGATTTACGCATGGCAGTTTCGAAAACACCGCAATCTGTCGCCGAAGCCAAAACAACCGCGCCCGTTGCATATACGTCTATACCACCTGAAGAGAAGCGACGCGACGACAAATTAGAAAACAGCATTATTGCTAGCGAAAACAGTGTCTATTTCTCGTTTGGCAAAACCGAAATAGATAACAGCGGCATGATACTTCTTCGCCGAAATGCGATCCGGCTTAGGGAGAATCCTCAGCAGGTTGTGACCCTTGTTGCCTTCAGCGACAACCTCGGAAGTCGTAGCCTAAATCTCGCCATTGCTGAGGAGAGAATGACCTCTGTAGTCGCGACATTACATGCACTTGGTGTACCCAAAAAACAAATCCGTCGCAGGAGCGCAGGGCTTAGTAAATTGTCGTCGGCTTGCAGTACCCAGGCTTGCAGGCAAATGATGCGGCGAGTTGAGTTAGTTTACGAATAAAGCAATGAAAAAATGAGGCGCTAGAATCACACTTTGCTCCAGATCGCGTAGTGTCAGCGTCGCTATGCCTTCCAGATCGTACCTACCATGCCGTTCTCAACCAAGGCTTAGCGTCAACCGCGTCGTCCAATACAGTAGCTTTGCAAGCCGCTCTTCGACTAGTTCAGCACGCTTTATTGACCATGATTTCGATAATCTGGCGATCCGTGTGAACCATACTATCGCAGGCCAAAGCACAGAGGTTTTCAATAGAGGCATCGACGCTGTCTTCGACGATTCCTTCATTGCCCGTTACGCGCGAGTCGTCGAGTGCCATCAGAACCGCCTTGTACGCTGCGGCGGCGGAGGTTGAAACCTTCATCGCGCAGCTATTCGATGCACCGTCACAAATCAAGCCTGAGACATCGCCCACCATGTTGCAAATGGCCATGCTCACGGCTCCGTAGCCTCCGCCAAGCAGCCAGGCCATGCCGGCAGCTGAGCCCATTGCCGCGGTTGTCACCGCGCATAGCGCGGAGAGTTTGGGTAATTTGCTGTGGATGTAAATCGCCATCAGATGCGAAAGTATCAATGCGCGAGCCAGAGTTTCTTCGTCGGCTTTCACGTATTCGGCAACGACCGAGACCGGTATCGTTGCCGCAATGCCCTGGTTTCCTGATCCGGAGTTGCTCATGGCTGGCAGCGAGGCTCCGCCCATGCGTGCATCAGAGGCGGCTGCTGTACGTATCAGGATGTCTGTATGCAAATCATTTGAAAGCAAACCACGCTCGATTTGGCGCTTGAGGGTGGCGCCGATGTGCAGGCCGTATTCGCCGCTCATGCCTTCCTGCGAGAGCCGAGAATTCAGTTTGGCCGCTTCCAGAATGAACGAGATGTCGGTAAAGGGCGCTGTCGTCGCAAACTCGTAAACGTCGTGTGCGGTCGAACCTTCCAGTGAGAACGCGGCAGCTTCGTCGTTGCCGAGCGCATCTGCCTTGAACTCGGTTTTGCCGTCTTTTTCAATTAGAACGACGTGGGTATGAGCATCGGCGATGCATACTCGAACCCAGTGCTGTCCGTTGTAAACACGGGCTTCGGCGTAGAGCACGTGAGGTACGTCAGCGATTTCGACAGTCACTTTGTTTTCGCTCAACATTTGTTTCCCCGCCTCAACGATCTCCGGGGTCAGTTTTCTCAACACCTCCAGCTTGCCATCAGGATCGCCGCCGAGTGCGCCGACGGCCGCCGCAATCTGAAGGCCGACCATGCCTGTTCCGGGAACGGTGACGCCCATGCCGTTTTTCATCAGATTGGCCGAAACCTTGCCTTCGATTCGTTCTGGTGCAGAGCCAAGATATTTGCGGGCAATGGCCGAAGCCAGTGCCATCGAGATCGGCTCGGTGCATCCCAACGCGGGTACGACTTCGGTTTTCAAGGCATTGAGAAAGTCAGGCCATTGTTTTTTACATTGACCAAGAGGGTTTTTGTTGTGTTCGAGCGGCATGATTGCTCCGGTGAGACGATTTCAAAAAGGTCGGGAAATTAGATTTTCAATACTCGCTCAAGCAATAGCGCCGTACCGACCAATTGGAAAACCAGTCAGTACGTTCGATATTGTTAGCATAAGACAAGAATTTATCATAAAAACCTTGAGTTTTTCGGGTGCGGTCTGTATATTAGAAAAGTCTTATTAATACAGCGTCTGCGGGATGCTTGGAGGTCGTCAGGGATCAACTTTGGGTTCCTGTTTGGCGTGAGAGAAGTGGTACTGCTGACAGATCAAGGGGGTTGTGCATGGAAGGTAATAGGAGTTCCAATCAATCGCGGTTGGCGCATCTGCCGGTATCGTTTTTTTCCACCGTCATGGGGATGAGCGGTTTGGCAATTGCCTGGCAGAAGGCGCATGGCGCTTTGGGCGTATCGCCAATCATTTGGCAAAGCCTTGCCGTTCTTTCAAGCGCGCTATTTGTTGGTCTGCTGATAATTTATGGGCTGAAGGTTTTTCGCTTCCCGGCTGATGTGTTCAATGAGTGGAAGCATCCGGTGCGCGTCAATTTCTTCCCGACAATCTCCATTAGCTTGCTGCTGCTCGGGATCGTTTGGCTCGAAGCCATCACCACATTGGCATTCGGCCTATGGGTTGCCGGAAGTGCGATTCACTTGGTATTTACTTTTGCGATTCTCAGCAGTTGGATGTATCACACGCACTACGATATCAAGCACGTCAATCCTGGCTGGTTCATTCCGGTGGTTGGCAACCTGTTTGTGCCCATTTGTGGCGCTCGCTTTGCTTCTCCCGAAATTGGCTGGTTCTTTTTCAGCATTGGCCTGGTTTTCTGGATCGTATTGATGACCATCGTGTTTTATCGAATCATCTTTCATGATCCGATTCCGCCGCGACTGCTGCCTACGTTGTTTATTCTTATTGCCCCGCCTTCAGTCGGTTTTGTGGCTTACGCGGCCTTGGTCCCTGAGCTTGATGCCTTTGCCCGAATTCTGTATTACTCGGCCTTGTTCCTAACCCTACTTCTCGGCGGCAATGTGATGCGTTTCCTTCGGGGAGGATTTTTCATTTCCTCCTGGGCCTACTCGTTCCCGCTGGCTGCGATGACGATTGCGACTTTTGCGATGGCCAAGCGTTCCGGACTTGATTTATTCCTGTGGATCGGCGGTATTTTGTTAGGGATCGTTTCTTTGGTAGTGGTTGTTTTGATCCGGAAAACACTTAGCGCCGTCGGTCGTAGAGCCATTTGTGTTCCGGAGTAATAACTCGGCCAGCGATCATGAGCACAGGAGCCGCCTGAGAGCCGCGCAATAACGCTGTGCAAAAGGCGTCGACAACTGCAGATTGGAATCCGTTCATCCAGCGCGTTGATCATCCTGCGGCAGCCGGTTCGAAAGCTTCCCGCCAATCAGCGTGCGACCTCTTCGCTCTCATTGCGCCGCCGCCAGAGCCCGCTCTTGCCGCCGCGTTTTTCATCAAGCTGGATGCTTTCAATGCGCATGCCGCGATCAATCGCCTTGCACATGTCGTAGATGGTGAGCAGCGCCGCACTGGCCGCGCACAGCGCCTCCATCTCGACCCCGGTTTGCCCGACACAAGCGGCGGTGGTCGCCACCCGGATGCCGACACAAGCCTGATCATCAGGCTCCAGTACCTCGCTGAACGCCACCTCAACTCCGGTGAGCGCCAGCGAGTGACACATTGGAATGAGATCGGGCGTGCGCTTGGCCGCCATCACTGCCGCAACATCAGCGACGGCCAGCACATCGCCCTTGGCGATCTTGCCGGAACGGATGCGTTCCAGAGTCGCCGGCTGCATGCGCAGCACTCCGCTAGCGATGGCTACGCGCGGAGTGCTGGATTTGTCCGATACATCGACCATGCGCGCTCGGCCGGTGGCGGAGAAGTGCGTTAAATCATTAACTTCGTTCTCGTTTGTTTCTGTTGTATTGGCCACGTCCTATCCTCCAATATATGACATCTCGATCCGCTTCCCCTCAAGCCCGCTGGCTTGGAGGCGATTCAGCGAATAGTGGTCCGTACGTTGCGTCCAAGTGCTCCGAATCAACTCGCTTAAAGCCGCGTCATCCGCATTGCGCCGCAGCGGCTCACGCAGATCCACCCCATTGGTCGCGAACAGGCAGGAGAACAGCTTGCCATCGGTCGACAACCTGATTCGGCTGCAATCATGGCAGAAGGCTTGCGTTACCGAGGCGACGACGCCGATTTCGCCGCTGCCATCGGTGAATGCCCAGCGTTGTGCTACTTCGCCTCTGTAATTGGGAGCGACAGGTTGGATCGGGTGCCGGGCCTGGATGATCTCGATGATTTCCCTGGCCGTCACCACCTCGTTCATGCGCCAGCCATTGGTCGAACCGACATCCATGAACTCGATGAAGCGCAGAATGATGCCGGTGTGGCGGAAGTGATTGAGCAGCGGGAGAATTTCGTGTTCATTCACCCCGCGATTGACGACCATGTTGACCTTGACTGGCCGTAGCCCGACAGCTTGTGCAGTGCTGATGCCGTCGAGGACGTTGGCGACGGAAGCTGACGAATCGCTCATGAGTTTAAAGGTGTCGTCACTCAGTCCATCAAGGCTGACGGTCAGGCGCGCTAGTCCGGCGTCCTTGAGCGTTTGCGCTTTGCGGGCGAGCAATACGCCGTTGGTGGTCAGAGCAATGTCGACCGGTTGGCCATCGACATCTGTCAATTTCGCCAGTTTTTCAATCAGGCGCTCGATGCCATGCCGCATCAGCGGTTCGCCGCCACTTAAGCGAATCTTGTGCACGCCCAGTTGTACAAACAAGCGGGCGACGTGCTCGATCTCTTCAAAATCGAGCAACTCGGCGCGGGGCAGAAAGACAAAATCCTTGCCAAAGACTTCGCGCGGCATGCAGTACGTGCAGCGCAGATTGCAGCGGTCGGTGACAGAAATACGCAGGTCGCGCAAAGGGCGCTGCTGGGTATCGGTGATGAAGGCTTGTGGGGTGCTGGCGGTAATCAAATGGGTATCTCGGTCGGTTCTCGACGAATTATTTTTTGGGCATTGCCGACGTTGTTCTTATCTACGGCGAAAAACCTGCCAAAACGCGACTCCACACAGGGTTAGAAAACAAAGTGCCGACCAGTTGGCAAGGGTAAGGCCGAGGAATACCCAGTCTTTAACGGTGCAGAATCCGGTGACCATGAACATCGCGGGCCATTTTGTTGCCAGCCAATTAACGATGATTTCAACCAGGTCGGGGTCACTGATGCCGCACTCGGTGACTTGGTCGGGCGCGAATTGCATCCAGCTTTGTTCGGCAGCCGAAGCGATGCCCCAAAGTGCGGTGAGTGCGATCAGTATTCCCCAAAAACGCGGCCAGCGATTAAGGCCGCAGGCGCATGCCGAGAGCAGGGCAATAACGATATACAAGAGGCGTTGAAAATTGCAAAGATAGCAAGGCTCGAGATGGACCAACTCACCCAAAGCCAGCCCGGATGCCAGCAATGCGCATGAAACGATTGCCAGGGAAGCAAATACAAGACGAGGGGATGGTAAACGCATGAGCTTTCTCCGTTAGGTCAACTTAGCATTACGTGAGGTTCGGTTGGCTGGAAATGAGACGTTTTTGTGGCACATGAATTTTGCGTCGGCTCGCGCTTTGATTTCGCCTGCGACGCGTAATTC
The DNA here is from genome assembly GCA_964652915.1 of uncultured Propionivibrio sp. Lineage (GTDB taxonomy): Bacteria > Pseudomonadota > Gammaproteobacteria > Burkholderiales > Rhodocyclaceae > Propionivibrio. Next base: position 9,396 of record CAZZDF010000019.1, read on the forward strand.
GGCGCTGAGTTCGTAAACCAATCGCCGTCGTCTGATTAGCCTGGCTGCAACGTCAATGCGGCCTGTGCAGAGAACAGGCGCCAAATAGCGCACGTTCAGTGCAGCTGTCATGGCTTCAATCTGATTGTGGAAAAGACAGTGAGTCATGGCCGCGTCAAGCAGTGTCGCGATCATTCCTCCGTGCATAATGCCTTTGTAACCCTGCCATTCCGGGCTGGCCTGGATAGACGCGGTGACGCCGCATTCTGAAGTTTTAAAGCGCAATCTCAGCGAATGATTGGCCCCACACACCTGGCAAAAGAGGTGGCTGGCAGGGATGGGTACAAACTTTTCACAGCATGAGACACACGAGGCTATATCGGATTGCAATAGGTCGGCCGTTCTTTTCAAATCAAGTGCCCTTTGAGAAATAAAACGCCAAGGGTAAGTAACCCCCTTGGCGTTGGTTGTCTATCAAAGTCTGCTTTTTAGTTCGGCAATTTTCTGTTGGATGCTTTCAATGAACGATTCCAGGCGTGAAATTTGGCGCTGAGCCAAAATGGGATCGAGATCTCCGCTTCCTTGTGACGGGGTGCGAATACACCCGAGACCCGGCGACATTTCGAAGCGACATTGTCCGTTGCCTCGACCCATTCCACGGCCTGTGCCCATGCCTTTGCGGAATCCGTTGCCCATACCTCTTCCGCTTTGTCTTCCAAAATTAAATCCAATCATAGTATTACTCCTTCTTTGTTAATGATGATGGAACGCCGTGGATCGTTGCGACTAATGTTGGCTGCAATGCAGACCTTCTGAAAAAACTTCGCGTAGCGATCCCGGCCACTTGCTCCTTGATGCCGGGAAGCATCGACGGCACTCTTCTGTGTTGCCGCCAGAAAATCGATTTGTGATAGCATATGCCAAAAACAGTGGTTCTGATTTACCTCAAATTTGCTCGTGGAGAAACTTTATGGCGCTGAGTCTCACTGAAAGAGCAGCAAAACAAGTCCTTCAACACATGAATGAACGTGGTGGCGGGCTGGGTATCCGTGTCATCGTTGAACCCTCTGAGTGTTCCGGTTTGTCTTATCGCCTTTTGTTTGTTGATGTCACAGAAGAAGGCGATGTGGTTCATGAATGTCATGGTGCCAAGGTGTTTGCCGACGAAAAGTCCATGGCATGGCTCGAAGGTGCTGAAATTGATTACGTTCAGGAGGGCGATAGTGGCGGCTTTGATATCAGGAACCCGAACGTAAAACGTCAATGTGGCTGCGGTGAGAGCTTTTACGTTTAAGGAGACTACAGTCACTCCCTGGGCGCCACTGGTCGGGCCAATGCTTAACTGACCAGCTAGGAGCGCCATGTTTCCAATCTGGATCGATTGAGAGTCAGCCATGTCTTTTAATGGCTTGGTCGATCACGAGTGTTCCGACTGGAGCGCCGACTTGCGCAGCAATGACCGGGCATTTGACGACGAAGAGAAAATGGATCGGCCTTGTCGAATCCGAAAGCGATTCATAGTTGCCCTGACCCTTGGCAATGATCATGTCCGCCTGCGCGAAAGCGGCGCGAAATTCCGCCGAACAATCCTCGAGCAGCGTCCCCGGCGCATCTGACCCATTGTCAAAAACCGGAACGAGTTTCGTGATGCCGGCCGCTATGGCATCGTCACGAGTGGCGTCGTTGATGACCGGAGCGCCTCGGACATAGACAGTGACTCTACCGGCCTGTTGCGTTTCAAGTGCTTCTATCAGCACCCGGTCAAAGAAAATTTCACCCGCATTGTCGGTGAGATAGATAATTTTCCGTGCCCCTTTGGCGGCCTTGAAAAACGCCTGGACGTCGCCTTGTAGCGGCTGTGTCCAGATAGCGTTTATGTGCTCCGGCAGTTCGTCGACTTCGATGCGTACTTTCGCACCGGCGTCGAGCAAGTTCCCTCCGATGGCAGCACGTAGCAGGGCTTCCTGTTTGTCGGGTTGTTCGTTGATGGCATTGCGAAGCCTCGGGAGCAACTGTTCCGCCGCGGAGTTCATTTGCGCCTTGATGGCTTGATAAGGATCGCACCAATTGAGTTCCTTGCGGATGATTCGGTGAATCCGTTGTGCCATGAGCGGAGGAGAACCTTGCCAGTCCGCCAGGCTGATGTCGTGAAGTATCTTTCGCAACATTTCCTCCTGGCGGGCGGTATTCCCTGTTGTCGTTCTGGATGGCATGGTTTGCTCGATCGCTTCGGCCGCCTGGCGAACGAAGCAGGGGATGCAGTCGAGCGAGGTTTTCATCGAGAGCTCCTTGGGCGATCAGTTGCGTAGTGCGAAAAGCTTAACTTGTTTGCTTAGTGATCACAGGCATTCTGACCAACCGCCAATGAGCCGGCCAGGTAGTCAGCAACCAGTTTTTCTGGTGTTTCAACAGAGGCTCCGACCGTAACCTCGATGCCCTGTTCGGCAAACAAGGCCTGGGCGCGCTGTCCCATACCTCCGGCGATGATGCGGTTTACGCCGCGTTCTGCCAACCACGGTGGCAGCAGACCCGGCTGATGCGGCGGGGCTTCAACGTCTTCGCGGATCATGATCGTTTTTCCGGCGGGGTCGACGTCAATCAGCGCAAAGCTGGCGCAATGCCCGAAATGAATGGCCAATTTTCCTTCGGCCAATGGAATGGCAAATCTCATGTTGAAGCTCCTTGGAGTGTGGTGTTGTTGATAAGTGTTTGCTTCGGTTATTGGAGCGCAAGATCTTTCCAGACCCTGCGGATGTCTTCAGCGCACGGGCAATCGGTTTCAACGACGGTACGTTCCTGAATCTGTGCCCGCGTGACGGAAGGGTCATAGCGGATGCGGCTAACAACCTGTGCGCCGGCTCTTTGTGCTTTTTCCTCAATGCGGGTACTCATTTCGGGGTTGATGTCCCATTTGTTGACGCAAACCGATGTTGGAATTCCGAAATGGCGAGCCAGGTTGAGAACCCGCTCCAGATCGTGTTCGCCCGAGAGGCTTGGCTCGGTGACGAGCAGTACGTGCGAGGCGCCGGTGACTGAAGCGATGACCGGGCAACCGATGCCGGGCGGGCCGTCGACGATGACGATCGGATGTTGCCCTTTTTCGGCGATACGGCGAGCCTCCTGGCGCACGGCGGTGACCAGTTTTCCGGAGTTTTCTGCGGCAATGCCGAGGCGCGCATGAACCATCGGGCCACAAGCCGTATCGGAAATCATCCATTCGCCACAGCGACGCTCCAGGAAGTCGATTGCATCGGTCGGGCAGGATTCGATGCAAACGCCGCAGCCTTCGCACGCGGTTGGGTCGACAAGATAGGTCTCCGACCCATCCGGTGCGCTCCCCAAGGAAATCGCTTCGAAACGACACAGAGGCAGGCAGATGTCGCAGTTACAACAGTCTTCGGGGCGAATCATCGCCAGATGACCGCTCATGAATACGTGCCGCTCACGTAGTTTTGGTGAAAGCACCAAATGCAGATCGGCAGCATCCACATCGCAATCAGCCACCACTGGACGTTGCGCCAGCATGGCAAACGAGGCCGTGATACTGGTTTTGCCGGTACCCCCTTTGCCACTGAGGACGATCAATTCCTTCATTGCCCCCCTCCCATGCCAGACTCACGCTGGATCGACAGCCACAGTCGCTCGAAATGGCCTCGGTACTCGGGCAGTGCGTTGACGATTATCTGGCCTCGGGAATAGGCTTCGGCGATCCGGCGGTCGTCGGGGAGTTCGAGCAAAATCGGTATTTTCTGTTCGCTGCAATAGCGTTGCACTCGATCGTCGCCCATTCCGACACGGTTGATCACCACGCCAAAGGAAAGATGCAGTTTGCGTACCGTATCGACGGCCAGTTTCAGGTCGTTCAGGCCAAACGGTGTCGGTTCCGTGACCAGCACGACAAAGTCTGCACCGCGCAAAGTGGCGACGGCCGGACAGGCGGTGCCGGGCGGTGCGTCGAGAATGTTTATGATATCGTCGTTCAGCCGATGCTTGACTGAATTTACCAACGAAGACGCCATGGAGATACCGACATCAAGGCACCCTGTGGTTAGTGTGATCGCCCCGATTTGTGAGGTGAGAATCACGCCGATACGGTGATTCTGTTCCTGAATCGCACCTTGAGGACAAACCAGTGTACAGCCGCCGCACGCGTGG
>CAZZDF010000020.1:0-13081 GCA_964652915.1 uncultured Propionivibrio sp.
TGCACACTTGGAAAAACGTCATGCACGAAACATACGTGCAGTTCTTTGAGTTCCCCTCAACCGAAACGTCTAGGAGACCTCAAAAGATGATTATAGACATCAGTTGTTATCCCACCGATATCGTGGATCTCGCCTGGAGGCACGACGGCGAGCCTTTTACCGGCGAACGTCTGCTGAAAATGATGGATGGACCTTGGATGGTCAATGGCAAGCCGCGTCGTATCGACAAGGCATTTATCCAGCCACCGCAGGGTAACACGATTTACACCTGGACCGATGGTGATCTGTCGGGCCGTGAATCCATCGACGCCTATATGGCATACACGCTCAAGATGGTGCAGACCTATCCAGACCGCTTTATCGGCTGTTTTGTCTACAACCCGCGCTTTGGCGTGAAAAACGGGGTGGAAGCCATCGAGCGCTACGTCAAAGAGTATGGCTTCAAGATGGTCCAGATGCAATCGAACATGCACTGTTATCGTCCTGACCGCGCGATTGACTGGATCCGGCCTGCTTTTGAGAAATGTGCCGAACTGGGTGTCCCGGTCAAACTGCACACGGGTGACGGCCCTTATGCCATCCCGACCGAGTGGGTGCCGATGATCAAGGAATTTCCCACGGTCGATTTCATCATGGCGCACTTTGGTGTGCAAAGTGGTGGCGTGTATTGCTTCGAGCCGTTGCAGTGGGCGATGGAGCTGCCCAACGTGTATTGCGAATCGGGATGGTGCCTGCAGTCGCGCATCGTCGAATTCGCCAAAGTACTGCCGAAACACAAAATTCTGTTTGGTACGGATACCCCGCCGAATGAGCCTGGCATGTGGTTGCGCCTGCTCGAGGTGCTGTGCATGGAGCCGCCGCAAGGACTGAATCTCGACGAGGATTCCCTGGAGGATTATCTGGGCAACAACATCGCCCGCATGATCGGCCTGGAGCCGACCCCGGCGCCCAAAACCGTGGCTGAGGCCAAGGCGTTGCTTACGCCGGCGGCCTGACAACCAACTGTTTATAAACGGAGTATACAAATGATTATCGACACTCATCTGCATCCCACCAATCTGGTGGACGAGGCCTGGCGCCATACGGGGACGCCATTCACCGGCGAACGCATGATTCCGTTGCTGGATGGTCCCTATATGATCAACGGCAAGCCGCGTCGTATCGACATGGGCTTTATCCAGCCGCCGCCCGGCAACACCGGCTATCGCGATGGCAATCGCCGCGGTCGCGAGGGTATTCGTGACTATATGTCTTATATGGTCGAGCTCGTCCAGAGATGGCCGGATCGCTTTATCGGCTGCTTTACTTTCAATCCGCGCTGGGGCCCGGAAAACGGGGCGGCGGAACTGGAGTTCCATATCAAGGAATATGGCTTCAAGATGGTCAAGCTGCATGCCAACATGCATGGCTATCGTCCCGATCGCGCGCTGGAATGGTTGCGGCCGGCCATGGAGGTCTGCGCCAAGTACAACACCGTTGTGTTGATTCACACCGGCGACGGCCCCTACACCATCCCGACGATGTTTTACCCGATCATCCGCGAGTTTCCGATGGTCAATTTCATCATCGGTCACTTCGGCGTGCAGACCGGCGGTAACTACTCGTATGAGGCGTTCTGGATGGCCATGGACACCCCCAACGTCTATGTCGAGTCGGGTTGGTGTTATCAGGCCCGTATCGTCGAGTTCGCCAAGCAGTTGCCGCGCGACAAGATTGTTTTCGGTACGGACACGCCGCCGAATGAACCGGGTATGTGGTTGCGCGAACTGGAAGTGCTGTGTTCGGAGCCGCCGCATGGGCTGGGCATTGACGAGGATCATCTTGAAGATTACCTCGGCAACAACATCGCCCGCCTGGTGGGCATCGAACCGACCAAGCCGCCGAAAGATCTGGCCGAAGCGGAACTGCGTCTGAAAGCCACCTATGTGTAACTGAATGACGTAATAGCGGGCGCCATATATGCCCTGGAGTGGCGCCCGTTTCACCCCATGCAGGCATATCCCGGGATGAATGTGGAGATGTATCGTGAGCATCAACGTGTTTAGTGAAGGACAGGATTTCCATTTTTTTGCAGATCGCTATCGCGAGCTGTATCCCGATGACGTTTTGACGCTGGATCATGATGTGCTTACCGGTCAGGATGTGACCGCCGTGGTGGAACAGCTGGCCGCGGCCAATCGGCACCCGATGCTGGTTTGCCAACGGATGGATGGCTTGCAGGCGCCGCTGGTGACCAACGTTTTTGCTTCGCGCACCAGGTTGGCCAGGTTGCTGGGGGTAGAGCAGCAGCAGTTGCATGAAACTTTTCAAGCGCGTGCCAATGCCCCGGTCCAGCCGCGGGTCGTTGCCAGCGGTCCGATTACCGATGAGGTGATTGAAGGCGACGCAGTAGACCTGGCTCTGTTGCCGATGATTCAACACTTCGAGACAGATCGTGCGCCTTACATTACCAATGCGATCATTATTGCCGAGGACCCGGTGACCGGTGTATCCAACATGAGCTATCACCGCTCGATGCGCCACGCACGCAACGCACTGGCTACCAGCCTGCATTCGCGGGGACATCTGTGGCGGATGCTGCAGACTGCCAAGGAACGCAACGATGTCTTGCGCGTCGCCATGGTGGTGGGAGCTCATCCCTTGTTCATGCTCGCTGCATCTGCCCGGGTGCCCTATGGCACCGATGAGCGCGCCATTGCCGGCGGCTTGATGGGCGCGCCGCTGGATATCGTGCGCACACCGCGTTACGGCATTGGCGTGCCCGCCGCTGCGGAGTTTGTCCTCGAGGGGAGCATTGACCCGGCAGGCTACGCCGAGGAAGGGCCGTTCGGCGAGTTTACCGGCTACTCTTCGGATCGCTCGACCAATAATGTTCTGCAAATCGATACCATGATGCGCAGGCGCAATGCCTGGCTGGTCGATGTTGTGGGCGGATCGTACGCCGAGCACCTGACGCTTGCCCGCCTGCCGCGCGAGGCCGAGATGAGCGAAAAGCTCAAGTCACGGTTTCCTTCGGTGACGGCGCTGCACTATCCGAATTCAGGCACGCATTTCCACTGCTACGTGGCCCTCAATCAGACGCGCGACGGTGAAGCTCGCCAGATCATGCTCGCCCTGCTGGGATGGGACCCCTACCTGAAAACAGTCATCGCCGTGGATGCCGATGTTGATCTGCAACATGACGAACAGGTGCTCTGGGCACTGGCCACCCATTTCCAACCGCACCGGGATGTGCTGATGGTCGATGGTCTGCCGGGCAGCCCGCTCGATCCTTCATCGTCGCTGCACGGTACCACTTCGCGCATGGGTCTTGATGCTACACGCAGTTCCGACTTCAAGGGGGTGCGGGCGCGGATCGATCCCGAGGCGATCGAGCGTGCGGCCAATATCCTGCGCCGAGCAGGATCTCCGGCGAACTGAACAAAACGACAACCCCGACTCCATTCTGGAAAGGAGATCAATATGACACAACGTCTTTCTAAATTGCCCGATCCCAATAACAAAATTCCGGTGACCGTTCTTTCGGGTTTTCTGGGGGCAGGCAAAACAACCTTGCTCAACAACATCCTGCGCGAGAAGCACGGTCAAAAGATCGCGGTGATTGTTAATGAATTCGGCGAAGTCGGTATCGACGGAGCGCTGCTGATCATGGCTTCGGAAAACGAAGAGATCTATGAAACCGTAAACGGCTGTGTCTGCTGTATCGCCAGGGTACGTGAAGACCTCATCCGCATCCTGCGCCAACTCGTTGCACGTGCGGAACCGCTTGACCGGATTGTGGTGGAAACCAGCGGTCTCGCCGATCCTTATCCGGTCGCCCAGTCTTTCTTTTTCGATGAATCGGTTGCCGAGCATCTGGAACTGGACGCCATTGTCACCATGGTGGACGCCAAACATATCGGTGCCCACCTGCATGATCTGGTTCTGGATGGTACGGACAACCAGTCGGTTGACCAGATTGTCTGTGCCGACCGCATCGTGATCAACAAGATAGACCTGGTCAATACGCGTGAATTGGCGGCGGTATATAGCCAGATCCGTGAGCTGAATGCCTCGGCCGAAATTGTGACTTCCAGCCACGCTGAAGTCGACCTGGACAAGATCATCGGTGTCGGTGCGTTCGAACCCACACAGAACCTGCTCAATATCAGTACCGACTTCGGACCTCATCACGATCACGATTCCAGTGTTTCTGCGGTGAGCTTCGATGTGCCGGCGGAGGTGAATCTTGAGCGTTTTCACCACTGGATAGAAACTCTGCGTACAGAGCAGGCGGAAACGATGTTCCGCATGAAGGGGATTCTGGCCGTGCAAGGCCAGGATCGGCGATACGTATTGCAGGGGGTACACAGCCTGATCGACTTTCGCGCCACCCAGCCTTGGGGCAGCGAGCCGCGTAGCAGCAAGCTCGTTTTTATCGGGCGCAATCTGGATCGGGCAGCACTGCAGAATTGTTTCAATGGCAGTTTGGTAGCAGCAACGGCAGCGTGATTTAACAGGGTAGTCCAAAGGGGATTTTTGACAAACAAGCACCGGGCAGGATAGGTGTGTAACTGGCAATCAACAGAAAAGGGGACCAATATGAAAGCAGTCGTATCTTCAGTCGACCAGACTTTACCGCCCAGACAGATGTTCATTCTGGGGCTGCAGCACCTGGCAGTTGCCTATATCGGCATCATCACCGTACCTTTGATCATCGCCTCGGCGCTGAAGTTGTCACAAGCCGATGCGGTGATCCTGATCGGTGCGACGATATTTTTTTCCGGAATTGCAACGCTTTTGCAGAGCGTCGGTTTCTGGAAATTTGGCGTCAAACTGCCGATTTTGCAGGGGGTTGCCTTCAGCTCAGTCGGGCCGGTCATTGCCGTTGGCAGCAATCCCAGCATGGGTTTGGCGGGGGTGTGTGGTGCGGTGATTGTGGCGGGTGTGTTTACCATCTTTGCCGCGCCATTGGTCGGACGGCTACGGCGGTTTTTCCCGCCGGTGGTTACGGGATGTATCGTTACCGTAATCGGCGTGCAACTGTTTCCTGTCGCTTATGCCTGGATGGGAGGCGGCTACGGGGTCGCCAATTTTGGTGCACTGCCTTTCCTGCTGGTCGCTCTGACCGTGCTGGTGACGATTCTTGCCGTCAATCGTTTCGGCGGCCCATTGTTCCGCAATCTCGCGGTATTGACCGGAATTGCCGTGGGCACCGTCTTGGGACTCGTACTGGACATGAACAACTACGCCAGCGTGGCCGATGCGCCGTGGCTTACCTTGCCGACGCCTTTCCACTTTGGGGTTCCTACCTTTGCTTTGGTGCCGATCCTGACCATGATTGTGGTGATGACCGTGCAGATGGTCGAATCCATGGGCCTGTTCCTGGCCATTGGCGATATCGTTGAAAAGCCGATCCACGACAAAGAGGCCATCAACGGCTTGCGGGCCAATGGTTTGGCCAGCGCCGTCGCAGGGATGTTCGCGGCCTTCCCGTTTATTGCCTTCATGGAAAACATCGGCTTGACGATTCTCACCGGCGTGCGCAGCCGTTGGGTTGTCGCTACTTGCGGGGCATTGTTGTGCCTGCTGGCGCTGACGCCCAAGGTCAGTGCCGTTTTTGCCGCCACCCCCGTTGCCGTACTGGGCGGCGCCGGTATCGCGATGTTCGGGGTGGTTGCCGCAGCGGGTATCCAGGCGCTGGCACGCGTCGATTATCAAAACAACCGTTACAACACCCTGATCGTGGGAATTACGATTCCTTGCGGTTTGATCCCGGTCTTTTCTCCCACCCTGTTTCAAGCGCTGCCGGAATGGTCACAGCCTTTCCTGCACAGCGGTGTGGTGATCGCCTGTGTGGTCGCTGTCGTGTTGAATGTCCTGCTGAACGGGGTTTGCGAGAAAACCGAATCCGCTGAACAACATAGTGCTTGCAACGCCTGAGTCTTCTGGAGGAAATATCGATGGTTGATACATCACAAGCTATCCTGATTCGCAACCCCATGGCCGTAATGACGGGCCAACAGGGGGATGCGTCCCGGGCCGGCAAAGTTGACATTCGTATTAGAAACGGGCGCATCTCCGAGATGGCTCCCAATCTTGAGCCTCGTCCCGATGAACGCGTCATTGACGCCAGCGATTGTGTCGTCTATCCAGGCTGGATCAATACGCATCATCACCTGTTTCAGAATCTGCTCAAAGCCGTACCCGCCGGCATGAATCAGGACTTGCAGGGGTGGCTGGCCAGTGTGCCTTATCCGCTTCTGCCTCGTATCACCCCGGAACTGCTGCGCATCGGGGCTCGTCTGGGATTAGCAGAGTTGCTGTTGTCCGGCACCACCACCTGTGCCGATCACCACTACACGTATCACGCCAATAGCGGCACCGAGACGGGCGATATTCTGTTCGAAGTGGCCAAGGAATTCGGCATGCGTTTCGTGTTGTGTCGTGGGGGGGCCATCGAATCGGCCAGCAGTCACCCGGGTTTCTCGAAAACAGCCATGCAACCCGAGACGCTGGAGCAGATGCTCTCCGACATCGAGCGACTCAAACACCGTTATCACGACGATGCACCCGACGCGATGTGCCGCGTGGTGGTTGCTCCGACGACGCCCACCTTCTCACTGCCGCCGGTGTTGTTAAAGGAGCTGGCACACGCCGCACGGGCAATGAATTTGCGACTGCATACGCATTTGTCGGAGACCGACAACTATGTGCGTTTCTGCCGCGAAAAATACAACTGTCTGCCGGTGGAGTTCGTTGCCGAACACGAGTGGCTGGGGCCTGATGTGTGGTTTGCTCACATGGTACATGCGCAACCATCGGAGATTCATATGCTTGCCCAAACGGGTACGGGGATTTCTCACTGTCCGGTCAGCAACAGTCGGCTTGGCAGTGGTATTGCGCCGGTGCCGCAATTTGCCGCGGCCGGCGTGCCGATCTCGTTGGGGGTGGACGGTGTGGCCTCGAACGAGTCGGGCAGCATGATCGGCGAAGTGAACACTGCCTGGCTGATCCACCGTGCCGTACAGGGCGCGGGATCGACGACCGTTGAAAATGTCATTAACTGGGCTACCGCCGGTGGTGCGCAGGTATTGGGCCTGGGCAAGGTCGGCACGCTGCAGGTTGGAAATGCAGCCGATCTGATCCTTTACGACATCAATCATCCACGTTTCTATGGCTTCCACGACCCTGCAGTCGCTCCCGTTGCTGCGGGAGAACCGATCAGGGTACGAACCAGCATTATCAACGGACAGATAGTCGTAGAAAATGGTCAGGTGTGCGGGTTGGATGTGGCAACGCTTCGTGAGCACGCCCATCAGGGCGTTCAAGAGTTGATGGCCGCTGCTTGATCCTGACCTGGATTGTTGGATATCACTCGTTTAAAACGATATGACCCGGTATCGAAATATGGGGTAAGCGCGACAGATAGTCAGAACGGACCGATGCACATCGGTTTGTTTTGACTACCCGCAGTGTATTGTGCGCAAAACTGATCGTAAAAGTCACACCTGGTTTTATGAAATATGACTATCAACACCATGGCCAACGCTGACACAAATACGACAAGCTACACTGTTATATCTTGATTTCAAATCGGTTCGCAGATATTGGGCTTACTATGGATATCCGACTACTACGCTACTTTTCAGTGCTGGCCGACGAGCTTCATTTCGGGCGCGCGGCTGCACGTTTGCATATATCGCAGCCGCCACTGAGCCAGCAGATTCGCCTGCTCGAGGAAAAAATCGGGGCGCCGTTGTTCATACGCACGCACCATAATGTCAAGCTGACGGCAGCCGGGCATAAACTAAAAGAGCAGGTGCCTCTGGTATTCGAACAACTCAACCGGGCAATAGACCTTACTCAACAGGTCGGACGCGGTTATGTAGGGAAGCTGGAGATCGGCATTATCAGCTCAGTGATGGTGGATCTATTGCTCAAAGCCTTACTGCAGTTTCGCGAAAAATGTCCAGGTGTTGAATGGCGACTCCATGAGATGACACCTGCTGCGCAAATTACCGCGTTAAAAGAACGTCGAATTGATATTTGCATCTTCCGCTTGTCACAAGAAGACCCGGCCATACGTAGTGAGCTGTTGCAGCAGGAAAAGATCGTCATTGCCTTGCCTTCGACGCATCGATTGGCTGCTTGCGATCACCTGGCGCTGGGCGATTTTGCCAATGACCCATTTGTCGCATTCGAGTCTCAGCGTTCACGCCTTGCTGAATATTTGCTGCAACTATGTACCCAAGCTGGTTTTACGCCGCAGGTCAGTCATCAGGTGACCGAGGCACAAACATTATTGGCTTTGGTGAAAGCTGGGTTTGGTGTGGCGCTATTGCCTGAGTCAACGGCAAGTATGGCGCCCCAGGGAGTGGTGTTCAAGCCGCTGAAGCCAGCTTTGCCGACAATCTCTTTGTATGCGCATTATCGCGTTGACGACGACTCGCCGGTATTAGCCGTGTTCTTGAAAACACTACGCGAGGTCTGCTGTGTAGAGACGGCAAAATGAAATTATTTCTATGCGAGCCGATAAATTGAAGTCTTTCCCCCCTCAAAAAATAACCGAATTCCTGGAAACAAATCATGTTGCCAGTCTGGCGCTCGTCTGTCCGGACGGAATTTTATGGGCCGCGAGCAGTTTTTATGTATATGACCATGATGAGGTCGCACTCATTATATTTGGCGGAGATAAAAGTCGTCACGCCGAAGCCTTGAGTTTTCATCCCTATATTGCCGGAACGATTGCTGGTCAACCGCAAGATATTCGGAAAATTCAAGGGGTGCAATTTCGGGCGACGGCCAAACAGCTGGAAAATGGTTCTGATGACGTCGCGCGACGGTTGTATTACAAAAAATTCCCTTTGGCACGAGTCATGTCGAGCAAAGTATGGATTTTGCAGCTTGATGAGCTGAAGTTTACGGACAATACCCTGTTTTTCGCCGAGAAGACCTTATGGTTTTCCAACGGCGCAGTGATTCCGGAAAAGGATATTAAAGATGAAAACGCGGCGAATTATTATCGGCATTAGTGGAGCGTCAGGTTTTCAATATGGCGTAAAAGCTTTGCAGCTTGCACACGCGTTAGATGGAGTTGAAACGCATCTCGTACTTTCAAAAGGGGCGGAGAAGACGAGAGAGTACGAAACAAATTATTCTCATGAAGAAGTGTGTGCCTTGGCCGACGTGGTTCATTCGATTGATGATTTGGGCGCGTCGATTGCCAGTGGGTCTTTTTTGACAGAAGGAATGCTGATCGCACCTTGCTCGATGCGTACCCTTGCTTGCGTTGCTCACGCCATGGCCGACAACCTCATGACCAGAGCCGCCGACGTCACATTAAAGGAGCGACGTCGTCTCGTGTTGATGGTTCGTGAAACTCCTTTAAATTTGGCGCATATCAATAATATGCAAAGAGTCACCGAAATGGGTGGGGTTATTATGCCGCCTGTTCCGGCATTTTATAATCAACCGAATACCGTTGAAGATATTGTTACTCACTCGGTAGGCCGCGCATTTGATCTTCTAGGTGTTAATATAACTAATATGCCGCGCTGGAATGGAGTGTAGATTAATCTATGTGATCCATGTTTTTGCTATTTAATATCTTTTTCCGATTTTTATATATTTACTCCGTTGAGCTTGTGCTTTGTTTTGATTGGGTAAATAACAAGATAAATGACTGTTTTCACTATGAAGTTGCACGCCTTGGTGAAGCGCGGATTACATTGAAGTTGTATCTCGATTTGTAAGTTAATGTGGGTTTCCAGCGTAACTGCTCCTTACAAGCGGTTACGCTGGTCTTTTTAACCTAAGTTATGAAAGATCAGAAATTTTTGTAGTCTAAAAGATGAGGTTTTTATTTGAAATAGGATTCATTAATATGAAAAATATCTTAGTCATTTCTACTCTGGCAACTTTCTTGCTTGCGTCTCCTGCCTGGTCAGATAATTTTACCGTCGGCGTTGAGTCAACCGACTATATGCCCATTTACAAGGGGGATGGCTCGAATTACGTCGGTTACGCTAGGGAGTTGCTGGATGGTTTCGCTGCCAAAAACGGCCACACGTTCACCTATGTTCGCCTGCCGGTCGCGCGTTTATTTGATGAATTTGCTGTAAAGAAAACGCTGGATTTCAAGTTCCCGGATAACGCGTATTGGGCGAAGGATATTAAAAAGGATACAAAGATTGCCTATAGTCGCGGCGTGGTTTCTGTCTCCGAGGGGTTGCTTGTATTGCCGACGAATAAAGGCAAAGGCAATGTCTCGAAGATCGCTTTGGTACGTGGTTTTACGCCATACCTTTATGTGGATCAGATCAGGGAAAAAAAGATTGTAGCCAACGAAGTAAATTCCCCGGAAGCGGGGATTAGTATGGTCGAGGCAGGTCGAGTAGACGCGGTTTATCTGAGTATGATCGTTGCCAACTACCTCATGACGGATGTATTGAAAAAGCCTGGGGTGTTGGTTTTCGACGATAAGCTGCCTAATTCAAAGAGCGATTTTTCGTTGTCGTCAATTGCTCGTCCTGAAGTGATCAAGCAATTCGATGAGTATCTTGTCAAAGAGAAAGATACTGTCGACAAACTTAAAGCGAAGTACAAAATCGTTGAGTAGTTAGAGGCACGAAAAGCGCCCCTGTTTTCTGCAAGGCCGGTACGGCAGGTGTTTGATGAGTCACCTGCCGTACCGGCACTTCGATTTTAGGCAGTAATATCCATGCCTGGCTAATATGCGAGGTCGCTAACGGCTGCTTCGGAGAAAGCCGAATGGTTTTCAGAGTCGGTTAGCCGTTAAATGCGGCCGCCGCGTCCCGTTAGCTGGCAATAAACTCTGATTGGCAGGTCATCTTCGCACATCGGACGTGCTTCAGATAAGCCTTAGATGTTAGATTTGGCCAACGACTTGCCGATGGTCAGCCTTTACAAATGGCTGCTCCACTCAAAAATCGGTCATAGGGCCTTTGATACAACAATGGCAGTTCAGGGTCGATTCGCGCCAGTGACCTCCCAAACCATAATGTCTCTTCCAAGCGCTTTGCGGCCGCTGACATTCGCTTTTCAACTCGATAAGAGCAAGCCCAGAACGTAAATAGCAAAATAGCCGGGGTGGCCCGGCTATTTCTAATCCTGCTTCCGATGGCGCTGCAGTGCTGATTACGGTCGCGCCAGGTCGATGATCTTGCGCAGGTCGTAATCTCGGTGTCCATCGACCTCCGCGACCAGTTCGGCCATGCGCTGGTCGAGTGTCGGGCGTTCGACCTTGTAGAGCAGGCCGGTGGGTTCGCGGCCTTCGCGCCGGGCCATATTGACGACGTGCATGGCGGCATCGAGGTCGGTGACGTCGTGGCCTTCGTCGAGCACCGCGCAGGTGGCTTTGAGGTGTTTGGCGTCGTCCAGATCGTTGAAGCTCGGGCAATGCGAGAGCAGGTTGATAAAGGCGAAGCCTTTGTGTTCCATGCCTTCCTTGATGAGTTTTGAGGCGAGTTTGACGTTGCCGGAAAACGCCTGCCCGACAAAGGTCGCGCCGTAGGTCAGCATGTAGAGCACCGGGTCGATCGGTTCTTCCATGCCGCCGTAGGGCGTTGTCGTCGTTTTCATTTCCGGCCGAGAGGTCGGCGAGACCTGTCCTTTGGTCAGGCCATAAATATGGTTGTCCATCAGGATGTAGGTCATGTTGATGTTCTTGCGTGCCAGGTGCGACATGTGGCCGCCGCCGATGGAGAAACCGTCGCCGTCGCCGCCGGTGACCACGACCGCCAGGTCGGGTCGTGCCAGTTGCACGCCGGTGGCGACCGGGCCGGCGCGGCCGTGCAGGGTGTGCATCTTGTACGACTTGACGAAGTAGGGCAGGCGCGAAGAGCAGCCGATTCCCGAGACATTGACGATGAAGCTGGGGTCAACGCCGACGTCGGCCAGCGAGCGCAGCAGCGAGGTGAGTACGCCGTGGTGGCCGCATCCGGGGCACCAGAAAGGGGTGACGGTATCGCGGTATTCCTTGGGTTCGAGTTCAACCCGGTGCAGATGGGTTTGTCCGTGTAAAGGTGCGTTCATGCCAGCATCTCCCGTACTTTCTTGACGATCATTTCGGGCGTGAAGGGCAGCCCGCCGCAAATGGTGTAGGACTCGGGCTTCAGGCTCGTTTCGGCGCGGACGAAGTGCGCCAGTTGTCCCTGGTAATTGACTTCCGGCAAGAGCAGCCGCTGGCACGAGGCGCCAAAGTTTTCGAATTGCTCAGCCGGCAGCGGGTGCAGCAGCTTCGGATAAAAGCCCTTCACGGCATAGCCTTCAGCACGCAGACGTTGCAAGGCTTCGCGCACCACGCCGATGGTGCTGCCCCAGGCAATGATGCCCAGATCGGCGGGGGCGTCCTGTTCCGCCTCTCCGCAATCGATTTCGAC
Source organism: uncultured Propionivibrio sp. (assembly GCA_964652915.1). GTDB lineage: Bacteria > Pseudomonadota > Gammaproteobacteria > Burkholderiales > Rhodocyclaceae > Propionivibrio. The sequence continues at coordinate 12,384 of CAZZDF010000020.1, forward strand.
CGGCGCGACATCGTTGATCACGCCATCGAGCTTGCGGAAGCGCTTGCGCTGCATCGCTTCGTGGTTGTCCGGCGCGTAATTGGGCAGGCCGGCTTCGTTATGCTCCAGGCCGGTGGCAATGTGCATACCGCCGTGCGTTCCGGGGTCGGCCATCGGCGAAATGAAGTCTTCGGTGATGGCGTAACGGTGGTATTCACCTTCGCCTTCCCAGCGCTTGCGGTTGACGATGGTGAAATCTTCGGGGTTAGGGTAGGGCACGCTTTGTGTTGAAAAGGCCAGCGAACCGTCGGAAAGCAGGATCACCGGGCACTGGTATTTTTCCGCGAGATTGAAGGCGGTGACGGTCAGGCCGATGCAGTCGGCAACGTTTTCGACCGATAGCACAATGCGCCCGGAATCGCCGTGCGCGCCGTGGACGGCCAAAAAGAGGTCGGATTGTTCATGCTTGGTCGGCAGGCCGGTTGAAGGCCCGCCGCGTTGTACGTTGACGACCACGCAAGGCATTTCGCTCATGAAGGCCATGCCGAGCATTTCGCTCATCAGCGAGAGGCCTGGGCCTGAGGTGGCGGTCATCGCTTTCTTGCCGGCATAGGAGGCACCGACGACCTGCGAGATGGCGGCGATTTCGTCCTCGGCCTGAATTAGCGTGCCGGCGCGTTTGGGCAGGTGCTTGGCGATGTAAATGGCGATTTCGGTGG
>CAZZDF010000021.1:0-12899 GCA_964652915.1 uncultured Propionivibrio sp.
GGTAACCCCACCCCTTGGCAAGGCCTTCTGTCAGATCAAGTCTGAACTTCTACACCTAAAAACATGGACAAATGTTCCATTTGTTAAAATGGCACATCGCTCATGACGCTCTCCGAACCGTTTTGAGAGCGATTCGCGCTACGGAGTTTCGCCGTAGAATCCCGGAAAGCACACAATGACGGCTCCGCCCCGCAGCCCGGATCGCCTGTCAAGTGACCGGTGCGGTAATGCCGTCAGCAGCAGGAACCCACCGAAGCGTTCAGGAAGGACCGTTTCCATGTACCGCCTGAACACCGTAGGAATCCCCGTCCTTCCCCGCAACGCGGGCAGCCAACAGGCTGAGGGCGCGGGAGGATGTCAAAAAGAATTCCGGCCAATTCCCCGGCCGAGTTTTTTGCCGGGGAATCTCCTATTACGACCGAGGCGAATTTTCCGCAAACTTACAACCAATGTTGATGGAAGCGTTTTCCTCTGCATGAATCACTTTTCCGCAGTCCGCATACAGGCAGTGATAATGAGAAATTGTCGTATCTTTGACCTGTTTGTTCTGAGGAGCCTGCCGCAAATTACGCTTTATAGCGCGCATCAGATCATCCCCCGTAATCGGCATAGCATCGGCAATCTTGGATAGCGGGGTGCGTTCATTCCGCCGGCGGAAAGCAGCGCGCTCAGATTCCGGAGCGGAAAACCGAATGACAATCTCTCCATTGCTTAGCTTTACAATGCCGCCTTCCTCTATCTGAAACTTCTTTTGCACCTTCATCATTTCGCGCAAAGTCTCCACCGGATTGCGTCCGCAGCAGGAACACCGCTGACTGGTCCCGTAGGCAGAAACACCTACGCCGGGAAACAACGACAAGGATTCAGGCGTTTTTCCTTTTTTTCCAGTGGCTTTGTCAAACTTATACTGCATCCGGGTTGGGTGCTTCCAAAACGATGCACCACACCAGTACGCACTGCGCGCCGCGTCCACGGTGGGCGTACCGGTGAATAAATAGCGCTCAGCGATACCGGCATACACCTTATCAACCGCAGATGACGCACCGCCCGCTGCGTACTCCAGCACCGGGAAGGCCTGGTAGAACCACATCAAACGATTAATAGCATTGCAATAGTCGCCAACAATGTTTTCGCGTCGACGTTCTTCCGCCCGATCAAATTTCGAACGGAACTTATCAATAGATAAAGTGATGCGCTTTCCAATTTTGTCGTTGCGCACCAGCTCCTGCATTGAGCGAACCTTTACCCTTCCTTGATCAAGTAAAACATCGGTCGACGCATCGAAGACGGCATAACCAATCCCGCGCTCACCAAGATCTATTGCAACGTAACGAGGAAAAGCCACATCTACAAGATCTTCTTTGACCTCCTTGATTGGCAAGGCAAGGGTAACGGTAGCATCGGTACGGGTAATTTGAAGCACCAGCTTGCCGGAGTTATCTCGACTAACCGTTTGGGCGAAACTTTGATCAAAAAGAATAGCAACATCACCAATCTCCACGGCATCCGGTGTGGACAACATCGTATCAAGAACCCCTTTGTATCCGGGGGCGCCAATCAACCGCGCAGCCGATTCGGATACGACACGCTTATTGATGCCGGTTTTGTCGATACGAACACAGGGAATTGATGAGCACGCTGGCCACGGGAAAAACCAATCATGAGGCGATTGACGTAAAAAAACCCGCATACTGCCGTCGCCAACATCCTCTCGATTGGCAAGCAAGGTCTCCAAGGCTTCGTTCGGATGCAACGACCCGTCGCTGGCGGATTTCCCGGCGCTTTGCAAATAGCGCAGGGCATGCCCGATAGGCTTGTCCGTCTTATACAGGCGCTCGGGAACCGACCAATGATCGCCATGTGCCGAATAAAGCAGGGCGTTATCTCCGGATCGCTGAAACTTGCAGCGCAAATAGAATTTGTCACGCAACAACATGGCAGCAAGAGATTTCAAACGAACGTAGTAGTGATTGAAAACTTGTCTGAGTACCATCGAGGAAACCGTAGTTTCACTCAGGCGCATACGTAACGCCAAAGGCAGATTGAAGGCCTTATCAACCCCTTCAGGAAGCGCCAGTTCGCTTGGAATAGCCGAAGGCATACCAATCATGCGCCACGCAAACAACGCGCGTTCCAGCTTATACAGGTCAATCACTCCGGTCAGCGAGAGCGGCGTTTGAGTCATCACTTCCTTGCGGAATAGAGCAATCTCAGCGCTGATTGACGCCATAATTTGCTCTGCGTCACGCATGGCAGATTGCGTAATCGCAAATGGATAGCGCGGAGATTTATCGAAAGAGCTCTTGTACAGGCGTCCCTGACGATTATGGAAAAACCGGTTGCCGTCTGTCTCATCCGCAAAAATCTTGTTCGAACGAAAAACCTCGACAAAACGACGCAAAGTGGATTCAGAACACTCGCGGGCAGCACGACCAATCATATCGAATCCGGCACGCGCGGCTTGTTCTTGCGGGCTACACGATGTTTTTTTACCGTTCCGGGCATATCCTGCTTCTTGAGCCTCCAGCCTAACCAAAGGAGACAACGTTTGTCCGGTGGTTTGTGCCCAATCCTGCAGGCGTGCGAAATGCGTGTGCATCGCTTCGTGCAACTGGTCGAATTGCTCAGCGGCTTGCTGCAATTCCTTCTCGGGATCGACAACGGAAAGATTTAGCCGGTTAAGGGCATCAAGCCGGCGAATCCACTTAGGCGTCACAAACAAATAATTCTCGAGATGAGCGGCGGCGGTGGTGTCATCTTGTTCCTTGGCATAGGACAAGGCTTTGCTGACCCGTTCCGTTAGTGAGGCAAGCAAACCGGCAAGGGTATCGAGGAGCGAGTTGTACTGCTCAAGGCATTCAATATCCGCGTAGGAAGCATCAGGCCGATCACCGTTCAGGCGCAGGAGGGCGTCCTTGACCGATAAGCGATCAACAATAGCGCGATCAACCAGGGAAACAATTTCGCTGGCCGTGATTCCAGTGTCGGCTAATAGCTTTTCATCGGCAAGCAAGGCATCCGGTAACAGGAAAGGCTCCACATCGCCGGATAACACTTCGTCCAGCTCGTAAAGCCGGGAGATGTAATTCGCAATCCAACTACCTAACGTTCCGCCAATACTGGAGCGGTAGCCAGAATAGTTTTTCCCGCCAAGTAAAGAAGTTTCAGCCAGAGGGATAGCCTTGGCGGCAGCTAAGACGATCTCGACATCGGCCTTGCGGGAATCGTCAATTCCGAAATCCGACATGGCATCCGAAACGGATGTGCTTTGAAAATAAGAAAGCCCTTTGCCAAACAGCCATGCCAGACCGCCATGATTGGCATCCCCCGTCCAATAGCATTGCACATGCTTGGTAAGCTCCGGCTTGCTGGCCAAGCCTGCAGCTTTCCCTTGCCGCAAAGCCGTGGCCACGATCAGATGCGGTTCAGCGCCGGCCGGAGCCGTAACGGACACGGAAGAAGAATCGAAGGCAACGGTGCCAGCCGGTTCGCACGGGCGAATCGACGCAATGCGCACATAAAGGCTCCGTTCAGGAACGGCATAGCCGAGATCCTTGAGCACCTTGTCGATGACGGTAGCGGCATCCGAAGTGCGCATAACGACATCTTTCCAGTTCGTAAAGGTACGCTCAAGCGCCTCTCCTATCGCCAAAAACAGCTTAGCCTCCGCCGGCGGAATGTTTTCAGAGTGTTTCCCGGCGCAGAAGAACTTGGCGTATTCAATAGCGATTGTCGCTGCCTTGAAACCGGAATCCTTTCCACCAACAGCGCGCGGCGCAAAAAGTAACCGCTGATAAATGTTAGAAGGAACAAAGGATTTAGCGGCAACGGAAAGGTCAGATCCAGTAAGTACCTGATCGCGCCACGACTGGTCATCAAGCACCTGAGCGTTGCGAAACGCCTCGGTCTCGGCCTGTTTGCCAAAAACACGGAAACCGGACAGGTTGAGCGTATAGAGAAAGCGAATCAAACTGCCCGGTTCATCGCTCGCGATGGTCTGGTACAGATGGGTCGCCGCAGGCCAGTAAGCAGAAGCATCTTTGATATCGAGGGGGTACTTCAAGGTGCGAATGGTGTCATCGACACGCTTAGCGGAAGTAGCAAGCTGTTTGCGCCAGGCGCGAGCGTTGGCGCCAAAAAAAGAGGGGATGGATGCGATTTTGTTTTTCATCAGAAAAATCCTTTTCCGCGTTGTTAGCCAATACGATATCCGGGAATGGAATAACCAACCTGTGGAGGTCTTCCGCCTTTCTTGGATCCCTCTACAGGGAGCGTGAATCGGGTCTGTTTGTCGAGCAACCATGCACGCAGGGATAAAACAGAGCCATGCAACAAACTTTTTCGGCGAACGGTTTGGCGCGTTGCTGGAACATATACAGGCTCTTCCAAGCATGCCTTGAGCCGCTTAATGGATTCCGCAAGCAGTTGTTCTTTCTCGACAGCGCCAGACAGAAAAGCGTCGGCAACGCTTTTTTCGATCCAATAACGATACGGTTCGATCAGGTCGAAAACCAGCGAAGGATAGCCGGTTGGTCGATGCAAAAACCCATGAAATGGTGAGAGCTTGTGAAACAACACCCAACGCAATAACACACCATGAAGAAAGAAAGATCCGGCATTAAGTGCGTCATTGATAGGGTGATCGCAATTTCGCCGCACTAAATCTGGTTCGCCAAGCGATTTGTAATAGGCAGCCCAATAACGAGCGGTTTGCGCAGCTTCGATCGAGCGCACCTGTTCAATAGAACGGGCAGCCGCCAATTCCTTAAATTCGGTAGCGGACACCTTCACGGCAGAAGAAAAGCTATGAAGCCTTTCGCGAATCAAAGTACGCGCGACGTAAGCAGAGCTTAAAAGATTGGCTCTGGCAGTAATTTGAGCGGTAAGAATATCGTCGTCGTCAGAACCGGACGCGGGCGCAAAAACATAGGGACGCGGCATGTTTCTGCGATGGATCATGAGACATACGCGCGCATCATTCAGGGCATCAAGAAAAGCCACCGGCAGAGATCCCGTTGCACCATAAAGCATAATGAAGTCGATCTTCGACAGATCAGTGTCAATACGCCCTCCGTTATACTCAATCACCCAGCACGAGTTGCGCGGCTTTTTTGTAACACCGGAGAAGTAAGGCAACCAAAGACTTTGACGAACGCCGCGAACGGATTCTTTCCATGTCCAAACAAAATCCGGATGCTGCAATTCGTTATTTATGCCACTCATTTGTCCGTGCAATAGTTAGGTAAGTGGCTATAATATCATTGTGTTATCGATGTTCAAGGTAGTTTTGATAGGGGGGATGAGGAAAAAATAATTAGATTAAGGTAGTTTTGATAGGGGGGATGAGGCGAAATCGTCAGACCGCGTGGTAGTTTTGATAGGGGGGATGAGGTCCATCGCGGGCCCCCAAGGTAGTTTTGATAGGGGGGATGAGGGTCTTGTGCGGACGGCCTGGTGGTTTTGATAGAGGGTTTGAGGTGAGGAAGCGTCGAAAAAGGGTGGTTTTGATAGGGGGTTTGAGGAGTGTTGGGGCACCACGGGGTGGTTTTGATAGGGGGTTTGAGGACGATGCCTTATACGGAGGGTGGTTTTGATAGGGGGTTTGAGGAATCCGCAAACGATAAAAGGTGGTTTTGATAGGGGAGTTGAGGTATTGGAGCGATGATTGGCGGTAGTTTTGATAGGGGGGTTGAGGATGGCACGCCAACGCTCGGGTAGTTTTGATAGGGGGTTTGAGGTGAAATCGCGCATTCGCAGGCAGTTTTGATAGCGGGTTGGAGGTGCACAACGCGTCACTGAGGCAGTTTTGATAGGGGATAGAAGGAGAAACTGCGTTCCGTAGGGCAGTTTTGATAGGGGGTTTGAGGATGCGGAAGAAATGGCTAGGGTAGTTTTGATAGGGGGTTTCACGGAACAACAAACGCTGAAAGGAGCGATGGTTTACGGCGCACTGGCTAAACGTTGACAAGCAAACAAAATTTGTCCATCATTAAAGCGATTAACTTGTTCTCCTTGCATAGAAGTACCCGCCGTTCTACGGCAAAGCAAAGGAAACAATCCGGGTAGCTGGCGTTACCCATGCATCAAGCCAGCAGTATTACCAATCACAGAAGTTCCAACCGCCTGAACTATCAGGCAGTCCCGCGAAGCATGTCTTCGCATTTCAAAACGCTGCTCTGACGAGACCAGCGATTCACCCACGGGGATCACCTCCCCGATGGGGCATGGTGCATCCCTCCTTCGAAGGAGTATCACCATGCAAGAAATCACCAATCTTCAAAAAGTCATCTGCGTCGTAATGGACGTGCACCTTTGGTCTGGCCGCGCGAAGCTGCGCGAACAGGATCTCAGAATCATCGAGGGAACACTGCCTCCAAGCGATCTTGCATCGCTGGGTAGCAAAAAGATTTTCGATCCTGGCGACATCTCCACTTTTGAGGCCTTGAAGAAAGAGGCAGAAAGAGAGTGTGCAAAGGTCGGAATTCGTTTTCTGGGGGGCTACGCCGTTCCGGAAGACAAAGCCAGTGACTTGGCGTTAGTCCTCGACGACATCGGCCAGCGATTTGCCGATGCAAAAACGAGCTTGTTGGCAGAATACGACGACAAACTTCGGGATTGGGTAACAGCCCACCCCGGCTGGGAGTCGGTCATCTCGGCGGCCTCGTTAGATCGAGATGAAGTCGACGCCAAGCTGTCGTATGGCTGGCAAGCCTTCAAGATCGTCGAAGCATCGCCAAACCCGGATGTGGACTCCCCTCTTAACAAGGGGTTGGTCACCACAGCCAAAGGCCTCGCTGGGCAGCTGTACAGCGAGATCGCCCAAGCCGCCGGCGCAGTGATGGATAAGTCGCTGCTCGGACGAGACAGAACCACGCAAAAAATCCTGTCTCCGGTCAGGACAATCAAGGGAAAGATGCTCGGACTATCGTTCATCGACCATCGGGTAAAACCGTTGGTTGAAACCATAGACCACGTATTGTCCCTGTTGCCTGATGCCGGGCATATCGAAGGAGCCGCGTTGGTGGCGTTGCACGGGCTGATTTTTATCCTCAGTGATGAAAAACGCATGGTGCAGCACGCCGAAATGATCCTCGACGGGAAACCGGTTGAGGAATCCTTCCTGGTATCCGTTCCACAAGCCGCAAAAGTGGAAATCATGCCAGAACCTGAACCTGAACCTGAGCAGCAGCAGGAAACCGAAACGACATCGCCAGAAGTCAATTCGGCGGACACGCAAGACTCACCAAGCGTGTACGAATCACCAATAGAAACGCCGATTCCGGCAATTCCTGCGGTAACGCAAAAAGGCCCGGTCAAAGGGCTATTCTTCTAAACCGCCTTGCGGGGATCTTCCCCGCAAGGGGAAGACTCCGCTTTTTAAGAGAGGAATCTTAAATGGCCAGTCAAAACATGCTTGAAACATACACACGCCTGATGACCGACTCCCGTATCAAAGTACGGGTAGAAGGAAGTAGGGCTTACGCAACAAAGGAAGAAGTAGTAATTCCGGCGCTTCCGGTCGACAACGAACGTGCCATGGTTTATGGCACAGGGTATGCCATGCACGAAGGTGGTCATATCCTTGACTCGGATTACGACGCCTGGCCGAAATTCCCACCACTGGCCAATCTGGCAAACATCTTCGAAGATGTCCGGATAGAAGCCAAGCAAATGGTGAGATATTCGGGTGCCAGAAGGCGCCTGTCGGATCTGTTCGAAAATCTGGTTAGCGACGGATACTTTGAGCAACCAACAGAGAAAGACGGTACGGCAGCACGAATTACCGGATACTTGCTGTACCGGATGCGTGCCACCCTACTGGGGCAACGCGTATTCGAGCAGTACGCACAGGTAGCGGAAAAGCTGTGCGACGAATCTGTTCCTAAAAACGCGATGGTTCGGCTGAAAGTGATGATGTATCGCATCACCGAAGCCACCTGTACGACCGATAGCATTGCACTTGCCGAAGCCGTCCTGGACATGCTCAAAGAAGAGCAGGAAAAGGCGGAAGAGGAAGCGCAGCAGCAGCAACAACCGCCGCAGCAACCGCCACAAGCCCAGTCCAATGATCCATCGGGTGCCGGTCAATCTCCTTCAGCCGATCCGCAAGGAAAAGGCGAAGAGGAGGAGCAGGGAAGCCAAGGATCGAGCGATCCGTCGCAAAACAATGCAAGTCAAGGCGCCTCTGATCCATCGCAAGGTAACGGGGAAGAGGAAGGCGCTGCGCAAGGACAAGGGAGCAGTTCAAATGCTACCGATCCGGAAGAACCGGCCAGTCAAACGGCTACGTCCGGAAAGGAAGATGCGAGCAATCAGCAAAAGGCCGAAAACCTTCGTCGCTTTACGTCCGGAGAGGACAACGAAGGGATTGGAGATTTGGGGAAAGCGTTGGAAACAGCACTCAACCAGATCAGCAAAGAAGCCGGGATGTCTGCTGTGGCAATACCGCGCATCGGCAAGATGAACGAGACCATTGGCAACGCGGCAGCAATCGCCGATCGCGTTCTGGAAGCCACCCGAGCATTAAAACGACGGGTGCTGAATCTGTTGGAAGGCATTGACCGCGACAAGCGAATCAATACCACCTCCGGCCAACGGCTGGATATGACCAAGTTGCATCGCACCGCAACGGGAAGTATCCGGGTTTTCCAGAAAAGAATCGAAGGGCAGAAGATGAATACCGCAGTTCAGGTACTTATCGATCGTTCCTACTCGATGAATCAAGAGAAACGTCTGGAAACGGCAGTCGACGCGGCAATGGCTATGGGCTTCACGCTTGAACATGTGAAGTCCATGAAATCAAGCATTGCGGCATTTCCTTACGTGGTCGAACAAGATGGTCATGGCTTGGGGATTCTTTCAGAGTTTGGCGAAAGACTGGCACAGGTGACGGGAAAATTCGCCGCCGTAAGACCGTGCGGTTTTACCCCGATGGCTGAAGCCTTGTTAGGTTGCGGTTTGCGTCTGGCGTCCAGAAAAGAAGATCGAAAGATTCTCTTTGTCTTGACCGACGGCATGCCGGAAGATGGAATCCATCCAGAGTCCATCTGCATTGCCAACACCAAGCAAGTCCTCAAGCAATTGGCTCAAGCCGGGATCGAAGTGATGGCAATCGGAATCAATATCGACGTATCGTCAATATTTTCCGAGTCGGAAAACATCGATGAGGTAAAGAATCTGCCGAATGCGCTTTTCAGAATGTTGCAGTCAAAACTGCTTCACAAGAAAGCTGCCTAGTGGCAGAATAAAGGTCAGGGGAAACCCTGACCTGCCGCCTGTACCAACAGGCGGTTTACCAGAGCGCAGGCCGTTCCGGTAAGCCGCTTCACAGCGCACTTTTTCTTGACTGACCATTGCGGTCATCACGAAGCCAGCTGGGGTTAACTAGCACATCAAAATTTCACCAACCCATCGGGAACCATATCCCGATTCGGGACATGGTTTTTTTATTAGGAGAAAACCATGCAAAGAATCATAGTAAGAGTAGGCATCAGCTGCCATGCCAAAGAACTAGCTGACAGAATCCCCTTTTGGACAATTCGCAAAAACTTGTTGAGCGAATTAAAAGAAAGAGGAGGCGTCAACGTTATCGAGTCGGCAAACTGGATAGCGATGCCATCGCAAGAAAGCCTTGAGGGGATCAAGGAAGTGGTTGCGAAAGCCAAAGAAAAGTTTGAGCAATTACTTACTCAACGCAGCACTTCAGTGTCTGCGAAGTTTGTAGTTGAGACTTTTTATGAACCTGAGACTGAACCTGCGACTAACTAGCAATCACAGTCGATAATTAGTCTCAAAATTAAACCCATCGGGAAAACCATTCCCGATTCGGGTCATGGTTTTTTCCCAAATCCAAGGAGAAAACCATGAAAAACTTCACCAATACGTTCGTCGTAATCGTTGCTGCCATGTTGCTTTCGCTGTCCTTCAAGGCCAGCGCCCAATCTTGGGGAAACGAACGGAGCCCCTACGGCTCCGTCTATGACGGGTCGGAAGCGCGACAAGTTCAAAAGGTCGATCTGGCTACCGTCGAAGACATTCGGCTGGTGACCATCGAACAAAAGGACACCTCAACGTCCTATGGAGGCGCCGCAACCGGTGCCGCGCTCGGAGGCCTGCTGGGTTCCAAGATCGGTAAGGGCAACGGAAAAACCGCTGCCACCATCATTTTCGCCGGTCTCGGCGCATCTGCTGGAGAAAGCGCCGGGCGGGCGATGAATTCGAGAACCTATCAGGCGATCGAAGTCATCATTCGCATGGAAAGGAGTGGCAACTTGTATGCCATAACCCAGGCCATTGATTCCGACGCGGCAGCAATGCGTCCCGGCGATCAAGTCCGAGTGATCCAAACGCAAAATTGGAATGGCACATCCGCCCGACTTGCTCGGGTAGGAAGCTACAGCCGCCAAGCAGCCGCCCCACAGGGCGAAGCGTATTAACCCAACCAACCGGACCCGAAGGGGTCCATCCAAGCATTCCAGTGCATACCAGGAGTTCTTGGCTGGGCCCCGTCGGGGACATTAACCAAAGAAGGAGATGATCATGGAAGACGCAGCCAAGCTCGCGCTCGACCGGTGGCCTCAGATTCTTGAGGACGCTGGAATCGACCGGAAATTTCTCCGCAACATACACGGGCCTTGCCCGGTTTGTGGCGGAGCCGATCGATTCCGCTTCGACGACAAAGGAGGAAAAGGAACTTTCTTCTGCTCGCATTGCGGGGCAGGGGATGGATTCAAACTCCTCCAGCTTTACCGGAATTGCAGTTTCAAGGACGCCGCAAAGTTTGTTCGCGACGTATTGCATTGCTACCCGGTAGAAAGAATAGCTCCGCGAATTTTTGCTGAGCCACAAAAGCAGCAGCAACAAACCGAGGAAACTCGCAAGAAGCTGCAGCAAACGTGGGATAGAGCCAGTCCGGTCAAGAAAGGTGATCCGGTCTGGAAGTACCTCGTCCTCACCAGAAAACTGCCGGAAGTCATTCCGGCGGCAATCCGGTACCTCCCCCGCGCCCCCTATTATGTAGAGGAAGAGGGGAAACCGAAGCTCATCGGGAAGTTTCCGATGATGTTGACGAAGGTACTCGGAGCAGACGGTCACCCTGTCGGGCTACACCGGACTTATCTCACCGAAGGGGGAGAGAAGGCGCCGGTCGACAAGGCGAAAAAACTGATGCGCGGACTGGGAATCACAGGCGGAGCGATCCGCTTGTTTCCTGCCGGGGAAGTTTTGGCGGTAGCGGAAGGCATCGAGACGGCTCTCGCGGTCCATGCGCTCACCGGACAGGCTTCCTGGGCAACAGTCAGCGCAACCCTGATGGTCAAACTGATTGTTCCGGCAAACGTGAAAACGGTTTTTATTTATGCCGACAATGACTCCGTCGACCAAACGGGAAAACGCGCCGGGCAGGATGCAGCGCGCAACCTGGCAGAACGCCTTCGTTCAGAAGGGAAGGACGTTAGGATCGTTTATCCACTGGGAAAAGACACCGATATCTGCGATGTCTGGGTAGGGAAGGTGGAAACGCAGCAAAAAAAGTTAGCCCAGAAAGCTAACAGAAAAGCAGCTTAACAAAGAGATCCCCGGCCATGCCGGGGATTCTTTTTGGACGAGAATGCACCGCGATGCGCAGCCTGCAAAGCAAGGCTGAACAGGCTGAAGAGTGCCCTGGTGCGAGAATTGAGCGGGCTGATTCTGAAAACCTACACAATCCTGACTTTGTCGTCGCATTGGCTGATCACCAAATCATCTGGATGGAGTTCAAGGTTATATTCAGGCCATTCCTAAAGATTGCCGACATGGTTGAGAGAAATTATGAATGCTACTCTCACTCGCTTACCTTGGATATTTCGAATGGGAAAAAGCTTGATAACCAAAGAAAACTCGTAACCTCCGAAGAAATAGGCGATAGAAATTGCCTTTATGTCTATTGGTATGACTTGCCATGTATTAAAGGTATTTTTTGGATGCCGTCAACCCGCGTTTATCAGCATCAAGACCAGCAGCAGCATTACGAAAGAAAAATCGTTGATGGCGATAAGAATGAACGTGGTCAAATAAGGGCGGCAGTGAATAAGATATATCTACCCCTTCATGAGATGAATGATTTTTATTCAATATTTTCTTACCTCAAGGCAAAAATTCTGCATCACTCAGTGCAGGACAGTCTCCAATAATTATTTCTGGCATGGCGGCATCTTCGGATGGTGAATGTTTTGTCTGGGGTTAATGCATTCGTTATTTGATTCTCTCAATCATCTTGGATAAATAACAATTGCCGCCATCTTCCATGAACAGAACATGTCGTTCCTCCAGTTCGGCCTTCTTTGTTGGGTCGCCCACATTTAACAAATCGGAAAACTTCGTTGGAGACAGGACGAAGGCATTTAGAACTAGAGGCGGTTCGCCGGGGCTGGATTGAGCCGCGAGAGTTGCCTCTAGAGTTTTTACCTCCTTGTAGAGTCCAAGCTTGGGGTGTGATAGATCTAAATTGCGCAGGCCCTTAGGGTCAACAAAGGTCAACCATTGCTTACCGCTGACGTCGTCCACCAGCCACAGCAGGAAGTCCGGATAGAAGTTACCGGCCAGTGCGAAGCCCAGGCCTTTCTCTTCCCGGTCCGCATTGCGCAATAGGTACAGACTGCGCGGGCCAATCGCTTCCTTGCCTTCGCCGGAGTTGTAGAACGCCTCCAGATCGCGGACAAATTCCCATTCGCTCGGCGCGTCAAACGCCAGCGGACGCAGCTTCAGCGGCACTGCATCCTTGTCCTCCAATGCCAGCAGAGGGTAGTACAAATGCCGGTCGAAGCTGATGGCCACCATGTGCGGCGCATTCCATTTGCTGGCCTCGCCGATCTTGCCGTCCGCCACCAGCTTCTTCAGCACTTCCAGCTTCGCCTGATACT
>CAZZDF010000022.1:0-12725 GCA_964652915.1 uncultured Propionivibrio sp.
AGCTTGCCTTGGGCGGCCGGAGGCAGTTCGATGCCGAGGGCCGTCAGTCCCTGTTCGAGTTGTTCTGTCGGAGTCATGCCTGTTTGCGTCCCGAATCGAGCGCATTGCGCTTGAGATGAACCAGCAGGATAGAGATGGCTGCCGGCGTCATGCCCTGAATACGTGAAGCTTGCCCGATGGTTTCCGGTTGGTGGCGAGCGAGTATTTGCCGGATTTCTGCCGACAGGCCTCCGATTTGGCTGAAATCCATCCCGGGTGGGAAGCGCGTTTCCTCATTGCTCAAACTCTTGGCAATTTCTTCGGCTTGGCGGTCGATGTAACCCTGATATTTGGCTTGAATTTCAACCTGTTCGATGACCAGCGGGTTGTCGAGCCCGGCATCAACAGTTGTGTCGTCGACCTGCATCGACATTAGCGAGGCGTAGCTGACATCAGGGCGGCGCAGCAGGTCGTAAAGCGAGTATTCATGCTCGATTGGCTTGCCAAGGATGCGCGTGGCTTCTGCGGCCGAGATTCGGCTTGGCAGAATCCATGTGCTTCTGAGTCGTTCCTGTTCGCGGGCAATGGCTTCGCGTTTTTGGCAGAAGGCCGTCCAGCGGGCTTCTCCAACCAGTCCAAGACGACGTCCGTGCTCGGTCAGGCGCATGTCGGCGTTGTCCTCGCGCAAGGAAAGCCGGTATTCGGCACGGCTGGTGAACATGCGGTAAGGCTCGGAGACGCCGCGAGTAATCAGGTCGTCGACCAGTACGCCGAGATAGGCTTCATCGCGTCGGGGCGACCAGGCTTCTTTATCTTGAACCTGCAGCGCGGCATTGGCGCCGGCCAGCAGGCCTTGCGCCGCGGCTTCTTCGTAGCCGGTGGTGCCGTTGATCTGGCCGGCGAAAAACAGGCCGTCGATGGCCTTGGTTTCGAGCGAGGCTTTCAGTCCGGTTGGGTTGAAGTAGTCGTACTCGATGGCGTAGCCGGGGCGCAGAATGTGGCAGTTTTCCAGACCGCGCATCGAGCGTACCAGCGCCAGTTGCACGTCGAAGGGCAGGCTGGTCGAGATTCCGTTCGGGTAGATTTCGTGCGTTGTCAGCCCTTCCGGTTCGAGGAAGATGTTGTGGCTGTCCTTGCCGGCGAAGCGGTGGATCTTGTCTTCAATTGACGGGCAATAGCGCGGCCCGACGCCTTCGATGATGCCGGTATACATCGGCGAGCGATCGAGGTTGGCGCGGATGATGTCGTGCGTGCGGGTGTTGGTGCTGGTAATCCAGCACGGCAATTGTTCCGGGTGTGTCTGGGCGTTGCCGAGCAGGGAAAATACCGGCAATGGATCGTCCGAGTGTTGTTCAACCATCACCGAAAAGTCGATGGTCTTGCCGTCGAGTCGGGGCGGCGTGCCTGTTTTCAGGCGGCCTGCGGGCAGCTGCAGTTCGCGCAGGCGCGCGGCCAGCGGAATGGAGGGCATATCGCCCATACGTCCACCACTGGTGTTTGATAGCCCGACGTGAATTCGGCCGTTGAGAAATGTTCCAGCGGTGAGAACCACGGTACGCGCGGCAAAGCGTAGTCCGAGTTGGGTGACTACGCCGGTGACCCGATTCCTTGCGACGATCAGATCATCGCAGGCTTCGGCAAAAAGCGTCAGATTGGGCTGATTTTCCAGTCGGTTGCGGATGGCTTGCCGGTAAAGCACGCGGTCGACTTGTGCGCGTGTGGCGCGCACGGCGGGCCCTTTGCTGGAATTGAGGATGCGGAACTGGATGCCGGCTTCGTCGGTGGCTGCGGCCATTGCGCCATCGAGTGCATCGACTTCCTTGACCAGATGCCCTTTGCCGATGCCGCCAATCGACGGGTTGCAGCTCATCGCGCCGAGCGTGTCGAGGTTGTGCGTCAGCAACAGGGTTTTTGCGCCCATGCGCGCGCTGGCCAGCGCCGCTTCGGTACCGGCGTGACCGCCACCGACAACGATGACGTCGAAATGGTCGGGAAATTGCATGGGAGTTGGGTGCTGTTCGGGGTGCGCTGAAGGGATGCGGATTCTACGCCAATTCGCTGAAAAATAACACGTTTCAGACGATGCTCTGGGGTCTGTCAGCAAGGTCGAAATGCCAAAAGTTAGAGTCCACCGCAAAGGCGTGGAGGTGTAAAGGCAACGCAAGGAAACTAATCGAAAGTCGAATCGATCGGCAGCAGAATGTTTTTTTGGCACAAACTGATTCGTTTTTCTTTGCGTGCTCTCTGCGCCTTGGTGTCTTTGCAGTGGGGTAAGCATTCGTGTGCAAAAATGCCTCAGCCTTTGGCCTTGTCAGCATTGGCAAGGCCACGGTGCTTGCTCGTTCAAGGACACTGGCGTAAGGTTGGCTACATGGCCAATCCAGAACCCAACAAAACCGCTGAGATCATCGTCAAGATGAGCAAGGAGCTGCCGCGCATGCGCGTGCTGCTTGTCGACCGCCATTCCAGCGCGCGCAATACCTTACGGGTGATTTTGTCGACGCTCAATGTCACGTCGGTGCATAACGCGGTTTCATCGGCCGAGGTTTTGCGACAGGTCAAAGCCTATGCCTTCGATATTATTCTGGCCGACTATTCGCTGGACGATGGCCGTGACGGCCAGCAACTGCTTGAGGAGTTGCGTCAACAGCATCTGATTCCGTTGTCGACGGTGTATATGCTGATCACTGCCGAACGCGCCTATCGTAATGTCGTTTCCGTGGCCGAACTCGCCCCGGATGATTACCTGATCAAGCCGTTTACTGCCGAACAGCTTCAGGGGCGATTGGCCAAGGCCTTGTACAAAAAGCGGTTTTTTGCTCGCGTGTTCGAGCATCTGGACAATGGCGCGTTTGTCGATGCCTTGGCGGCTTGTGACATGCTGCTTGGGACCGAGGAGATGTTTCTTTACGACATTTTGCGTTTCAAAGGGGAAATCCTGAACGTTCTCGGACGTTACGACGAGGCCAAGGCGGTTTATCAGCGTGTTCTGGATAACGCGACGATTCCGTGGGCGCGTATGGGTTTGGCGATTTCCTTGCGGGGTCTCGATGAGTTATCCGAGGCGGAACTGGTTGGCGCCGGGATCGTCGAGGACTTTCCGGAGTTTTTGTCAGCCTATGACTTTCTGGCCAGCGTGCGCGAAGAAATGGGCAAACTCGCTGAGGCGCAGGAAGTTTTGCAGAAGGCGGCCGAGATTTCGCCCAACAATTCGGTCAGGCAACGCATGGTTGGCGACGTTGCTGCGCGCAATAACGATCTGGAAGTTGCCGAGCGGGCGTATAGCAAGGTACTTGAACGGCATCGCGGTTCATCGCTCAAGGTCATCGACGATTACACCAATCTGACGCGGGTGATGCTGGATCAAGGCCATGTTGATGGCGCCAAGATGGTGACGCAGGAGTTGCGTCGGGATTGGCGCGGCAACAAGCAGGGTGAATTGGCGGCGCTGGTGATGGATAGCCTCTGTGCCAACAAGGAAGGTGAGCCGGCCAAAGCCAAGCAGGCCTTGGAGAAGGCTCTGGTATTGCGTGAGAGCTTACAGGACGATCCGACGCAGAAGGCGTTTTCGCAGAAAATTTCCGTTGATCTGGCACATGCTTGTCTTGCTGCGGGCGAGGAAGCCACCGCGCAGGAAATTCTGTCGAAGGTGGCTGCCGAGAACCACGAAGATCGGGCGATGATTGCTCAGATTCAAGGGGTCTTTAACAAGACCGGCAACGAGCAGGCCGGTCAGTCGTTGCTGGCCAAGGTCGGCAGGGAAATCGTCGAACTCAACAACCGCGGCGTTTTGGCGGCGCGCACCGGCAATCTCGAGGCTTCCGTGCAGATGCTGATTGAAGCCGCCGAGCGGGTTCCCAATCTGCAGTTTCTGGTCAATGCCAGCAAGGCTATCTTCACACTAATGGATCGCAATGGCTGGAATGCAGAGATGGCTCAGCGTGGAATCCGCTATTTGCAGATGGCGCAAACGAAAGACATGCTCAATCCGAAAGTTATCGGAGCGCGCGAACTCTATCATCAGGTGGCTCGCAAATACGGCGTCGAGGTTGTCCCGCTGGGTGGCGCAAGGGGCGCCGGAGAATAGCGGGGCAGAGCGCAAGCTGCGTTTTGTCGTTGTGGGCAATGAGGTTTTAGCCGCCTTGCCTATTTGTAGTCAGATCAAGGAGCAGGCGCTTGATCGGGGCTGCCAATGCGGCGCTGTCGATTTCAGCAAAACTCAACCATTGCCAGCCGGGTTCGCCGAGGGATGTGCCGGCCGGGGTGACGGTACATAGCAATGGCTGGATCCACAGGTGGAAATGCGTAAAACTGTGTTTGATGCGGCCTAACGCTTCTACTTTCAGCAAGCGGGCGCCGTGCTGGCGGGCGCATTGGGCGGCATCGCCTTGCCCGCCCTCGGGCAAGGCCAGCAGTCCTCCCCAGATGCCTGCCGGCGGTCGGCGCTCAAGCAAGACCCGCTTTCCGTCGGTGAGTAGCAGTAGCGTAATTTCGCGTTCAGGCCGGGATTTTTTCTGCTTGGCCAAGGGCAATTCGGCTTGTCGGCCGCCAAGGCAGGCGATACATATTGCTTGCATGGGGCAAGAAGGGCAGCGTGGTTTGCTGCGCGAGCACAAACTTGCGCCGAGGTCCATCAAACCTTGCGTATAGCTTTCAATGTTCCTGGTCGGTAGCAGGGATTCGGCAAGCGACCATAGCGCCTTGTCGGTTTTTGCCGTGCCTGGTAAGCCCTCTATGCCAAAGCAGCGGGTGAGCACACGTTTGACGTTGCCGTCGAGGATTGCTGCACGTTGGCCGAAAGCAAAAACCGCGATGGCTGAGGCCGTGGAGCGCCCAATCCCCGGTAGTTTGGCAATAGCTTCAGGGGTGTCGGGAAATGCGCCTTTATGATTGGCGAGCAGGATTTGCGCGCAACGGTGCAGGTTTCGCGCCCGGGCGTAGTAGCCAAGTCCGGCCCAAAGCTCGAGAACTGCTTCGACGGGAGCCTGCGCGAGTGTTTGAATATCGGGAAAACGTGCAAGAAACCGCTGGTAATAGGGAATTACCGTGCTGACCTGCGTTTGCTGCAGCATGATTTCGGAGAGCCAGATGCGGTAAGGGTCGCGAGTGTTCTGCCAAGGCAGATCGTGACGGCCTTGTGCAATTTGCCAATCGATCAGACGGTCGGAAAAGTCGCTCATTAAACGATCTGTTTGGCGCCGCCTGACAGTGCAAGCATCTCGACAGCCAAACGCGGTGAGGTGATAATCCGGCTGGTAAAGCGCGCTCTGTCCCGGACTGTGGCGCTGTTCTGAAAACCGCCGCGTTGCACTGCCGGCATCGTGAAACTCCTGAACTTCTTTTGAGAGCGTCGATCTTAGCATGCCCGAAAACTCAACCCAGCCCCCAGTGAATACCTTGACGGTCTCTTCCGAAAACTGCCCCGTGAGTCCAAGCGTCGATGACTCGGCGTGTCGCAGCTGTAGCAGCGGTCGCTCTTTGGCCGAAAAAGGCTTGTGTTGTCGTGATTTTCGCAAGACGCTCGGGGCTTTTGCGACCGGGATTACGGTGATTTCCGCACTTTCCCCCGAAGGCAAGCCAATTGGTGTGACGATTAGCTCGTTCAATTCGGTATCGCTTGATCCGCCGCTCATTCTCTGGAGCTTGTCGCTCAAATCACCGAACCTCGAAGCTTTCCGCAAGGCCGAGCATTTCGCCGTCAATGTCCTTTCGGCAAAGCAGCAGCATTTGTCCGATCGTTTTGCTTCGCCGCTGACCGATCGCTTTGCCTACATTCCGACGCGTAGCGGATTGAGTGGAACGCCTTTGCTCGAAGGCTGCTGTGCCTGGTTCGAATGTACCAACGAGGCGCACTACCCCGGTGGCGATCACCTGATATTCATTGGTCGTGTCGATCGTTTTTCCAAGGGTGAAGCGGATTCGCCGCTACTCTTCCACAACGGCTGTTATCGTCAGCTGGATCATCAATCATAAAGTGCTGCGTTGTCGCGGCTCGTAGGGAATCATCATGGCAGATGAAAAAAACTCTTCGCGTACGATCATGCTGGCCACGATCGTGGTGGCAGTGGTTTTGTCCGTGCTGATCTGGCCGCTCTCGATGGTCGGCAAAGGGGATACGACCCTGATGAGCAGCGACGATGCCGAGTTACGGATTTTGCCCGTGGCGCGTGTCGAAATTAAAAACGAGGGTGAAAAAATCGCCGGGCAAGTGCGTGACGGCGAAACCATTTACAACACGGTTTGTACAACATGCCATGCTGCCGGGTTGGCTGGCGCTCCCAAGACCGGCGATAAGGCCGCCTGGGCGCCGCGCATGGCTGCAGGATTCGACGCCATGTTCAAGAACGCAAGTAACGGAAAAGGGGCGATGCCGGCGAAGGGCGGCGCCGCCGACTTGACTGACGCGGAACTCAAAGCCGCGGTGGAATATCTGGTCGGCAAGGCCAAGTAGTTCATCCTAAAAACCGGAGTTCAACCACAGCGACCACAGTTTTTCAGGATAGAGTTTTTGCTAGCAAGAAGGGGAGGCCAAAAACGCCTCCCCTTCTTCATTGCGCAATGCCGATGGTTGCGCGCCGTGTTGTCTATTTCTTGGCAGCCGGAGCAGCAGGTGCGGCTGCGGGGGCGGCCGGGGCAGAGGCTTCGGCTTTTGCTGCTTCAGCTTTGACTTCCGTGCTCGCCGGCTTGGTCGTTGCCGCCGCCGCTTCGGTGCTTGCAGCCGGTTTTTCTACGGCTTTCTTGGCCTTGTGCGTGGCCTTTTTCTCGGCCTTGGCAGCGCTTTTTGCTTCTTCTGCTTTCACTTGCGGTTTGGCGGCTTCGGCTGCTACCGGAGCGGCAGCGGGTGCCGGGGTGGCGGCAACCGTTTTGGCTGCTTCAGCGGGTTTGGCCGGAGTTACCGGGGTCGTTTCGGCAAAAGAGGTTGAACTGAAAGCGGCAACGATGGCAACGGCGATAATTTTCTTGAACATGTAAGTCTCCTGAAGATATGAAGTAGAAAACTCGGTCGGTTCGATGATCTCTACGCTTTGTTCCGGCCTTGAGTGCATTAACGCGGGGCTGTCCGATGCTGATGTCAATGAATGCGTAACGCCGCGTAACGCTTTGTCACGCGCCTGTTTTCGGGGGAGGCGATTTACTATTGGCATGTCGCTGTAAAAAATCTTACGATGCAGTATGGCAATGGTGCTTGCGCCGTGCGCAACGACAATAGGGTGTGACGACCATGCAAGAATCCGACGATAACTACATCACGCTCGACCAGCTCAGGATCGGCTTGTATGTCTATCTTGATCTGAAGTGGTTTGAGCATCCGTTTGCCTTCAACAACTTCAAGATCAAGGACGAAGAGCAGATCAAGATCATCAAGACGCTCGGACTCAAGAAGGTTCGTTACGATCCGGCGCGTGGCGACGCCAAGCCTTCGCCTAGCCAGCCGAAGTCAACTGTCGAGGCAGAAGTGCCGGCGGCGCCGCCCAAGGAGCATCCGGCACTGGCGGCCAAAAGGGCGTTGATCGAAAAAATCAAGCTGCAACGAGAGGCTTCCGCGCGGATCGAAGGAGCATTCGTTGACACCGCGAAAACGATCCATAACGTCGAAAAAAATCTGCTCAAGAACCCTGCGGAAACTGTCGAGCAGGCCAACAAGTTGGTGGACAAGATTGCCGATTCGATTCTCAGCGCGCCGGAATTGGCGATTCACGTCATGGGCGACCGGATTGGCGGTGAGGAACTGTACTTTCACTCACTGAACGTCACCATGCTTTCACTGATGATGGCGCGTGATATCAAGCTGCCGCCTGAGGCGATCAATGCGCTGGGTATGGGGGCTTTGTTCCACGACGTCGGTTGTCGCGAGATTCCGAAAAAAATTCTCATGAAAATGGAGCCGCTCACGCAATCTGAGCGCAATTTTTATGAACTGCATTGTCAGTACGGCTATGAGATCGGGCGCGAACTGAAATTTTCTCTCGCGACTCTGGGCGTGATTCGCGAGCACCACGAGTTTTTTGACGGGTCGGGTTATCCGCAGAAGCTCAAGGGCGAGTCAATCAGCCTGCTGGCGCGCATTGTGGCCATCGCCAACTATTACGATGAGTTGTGTAATCCGACGAATATTGCCAATGCCTTGACGCCTCATGAGGCGCTGGCCAACATGTTTGCCAAGTTGCGTGCCAAGTTTGATCCAAAGCTGCTGCAGGTTTTTGTTCGTTGTCTGGGGGTCTATCCGCCGGGAACCATCGTGCAGTTGTCCAATGGCGTGATCGGCATGGTGGCGACGATCAATACGGCCAAACCGATGAAGCCAATGATCGTGGCCTATGACGCGAGCGTTCCCAAGGACGAGGCCATCCTGGTCGACATGGAAACCGAAGTCGACGTCAACATCGCCAAAGCCATTCGTCCGGCGCAGTTGCCCAGAGAAATCTACAACTACCTGAGTCCGCGCAAGCAGGTCAGCTATTACTTTGACGGAAGTAGCGCCGGCAAGGAGCAGAACAAGGTATGAGCGATCTGGAGCGTTTGGTTATCGATCATACGGAGCAGATGATTCTGCTTGTCGAGCCGGTCGACTTGCGCATCGTCATGGCCAATCAGGTGGCGCAGCAGCTATTGGGGTATTCGGAAGCGGAACTGCTCGAAAAGTCGATCATTGATGTCGAGAGCTCCTTGCAGGATGTTTTCTACTGGGAGGACGTGCGCAACGGGCAATATTTGAACATCGACTCGCAGGAAGGTCTTTATCAATGCGCCGACGGATCGATGCGAACGGCCACCAAATCCATCAGAAAAATCGAGCAGGATGGCAAGCCGTGGCTGCTGATCCAGGCGCGCGAAGTGCGTGACGAATTGCGCATCGAAGACGATCTGGCGCAAACCACCTCGCAGTTGCGGGCGACGCTGGAGTCAACCGGGAATGGCATTCTGGTAATCGACTGGCAGGGGCGGGTGGCGAGCATGAACCGCCTGCTTAGCAAGATGTGGAAGCTGCCCGAGGACTTGCTTCTGGCGCAGGATGACCAGGCAATTCTGGATTGCATCGGCGCGCAGGTGGTCGATGGCGAAGCCTTTCGGGCACGTCTGCGTGAAATTGTCGAAGAGCATGAAACCGACGACGTGTTGAATCTGGTCGATGGCCGCGTGTTTGAATGCAAGTCACTGCCGCAGTATCTGGATGAGCGCATCATTGGTCGGGTCTTCGGATTCAACGACATTACCGAGCGTATTCGTATTGAGCAGGATTTGATCGCGGCGCGTGAGCGGGCAGAGTCGGCCAATCAGGCGAAAGCGGCCTTTCTGGCGATGATGTCGCATGAAATCCGTACGCCGATGAACGGGGTCATGGGGATGACCGCGATGATGGCCGATACTCCGCTGAATGCCGAGCAAAAGCGCTATTTGGGGATCATTCGTTCAAGTTCGGATGCCTTGCTTTCGATTATCAACGACATTCTCGATTTTTCGAAAATCGAAGCGCAGAAACTGACGCTGGAAATCATTGATTTTGATTTGCGAACCTTGCTTGAAGAGTTTTCTGAACTCAATACCTTTCGCGCCGCTGAAAAACGGCTTGAATACAAGTGGCAACTCGCGCCCGAGGTTCCTCGGCGCTTGCGTGGTGACCCGGGCAGAATTCGTCAGGTGCTGACCAATCTGGTGGGCAATGCTTTCAAGTTTACCAAGGAGGGGTCGGTTGCGTTGCGGGTGACGCGCCTTGCTGATCGGGGCAGTCGCATTGTTCTGCACATCGAAGTCGAGGATACCGGGATCGGGATCGCCGAGGAAAATCTGGCCAAGGTATTTGCTCCCTTCGAGCAGGCCGATACCTCGACGACGCGCAAATATGGCGGTACCGGCCTGGGGTTGGCGATCAGCAAGCAGTTGGTCGAGATGATGGAAGGCGACATCTCGGTCCGCAGTCAGGAAAACCGCGGAACTACTTTCAGTCTGAATATCGTGCTGGATAAAGCGGCGGACGATCGTCTTGAAAAGCAATCGTCTGCGCCGGCCAGCGAAGACAACGGTCAATCGCCGGAAGATGGTGCGACAGGAGCGGTCTCGGCGGAACGCAGGAGTGCGGTCAGTTTGCTGGTGGTCGAAGATAACGCCGTCAACATGATGGTCATGAAAGGCGTGTTGGCCAAGCTCGGTTACAAGAATATCGAGAAAGCGCAGGACGGGCTGGAGGCCGTTGAGAAAGCCTCGCAGGCCTCTTTCGACCTGATTCTGATGGATTGCCAGATGCCCAAACTCGACGGTTACGCAGCGACGCGACGCTTGCGCGAACTCGGTGTCAAGGTGCCGATCATCGCTATGACCGCGCACGCCATGAGCGGTGATCGGGAGAAGTGCCTTGAAGCCGGGATGGACGATTACCTAACCAAGCCGATCGCCATTGACAAGGTTGGCGCCA
The DNA here is from genome assembly GCA_964652915.1 of uncultured Propionivibrio sp. Lineage (GTDB taxonomy): Bacteria > Pseudomonadota > Gammaproteobacteria > Burkholderiales > Rhodocyclaceae > Propionivibrio. Next base: position 10,391 of record CAZZDF010000022.1, read on the forward strand.
TGCTTGAGCAGTGGTTGTCGGCAACGGTTAATCCGGAGGCTTGATTTTTCCCCTGGCTGCCCCATTTAGGGCTTGGGTCACTTGAAATCCGGAGGTTGTGGCAATGCTCGGTAACTGGTTGAAAACTTCAATTCTGATGGCCGCCATCATGGCGCTCTTTGGCGTGATTGGCGCCTACATCGGCGGTTCTTCCGGAATGCTGCTGGCGCTCATTTTCGGCGGGGCGATGAACGTCTTCTCGTACTGGTTTTCCGACAGCATGGTGCTGAAGATGTACAACGCTCGTGAAGTCGACGAATACTCGGCGCCGCAGTTCTACAACATGGTGCGCGAACTCGCGCAGCGTGCCGATCTGCCGATGCCGCGCGTCTATCTGATCGATGAAGCGCAGCCCAATGCTTTCGCTACGGGGCGTAATCCGGACAATGCGGCGGTGGCGGCCACGACGGTAATTCTTCACCTGCTTTCAGCACGGGAGATTCGCGGTGTGATGGCGCATGAACTGGCGCATGTGCGCCATCGTGACATCCTAATTTCGACGATTTCAGCGACCATGGCTGGGGCCATTTCAGCTCTGGCCAATTTCGCCATGTTTTTTGGCGGGCGGGATTCTGAAGGGCGTGCTAATCCGATTGCCGGACTGGCCGTTGCGCTGCTGGCGCCGATCGCCGCCTCGTTGATCCAGATGGCGATTTCGCGTTCACGCGAGTTTGAAGCCGACCGTGGCGGCGCGGAGATTTCCGGCGATCCGCACGCGCTGGCCGATGCGCTGGCCAAGATCGATGCCTATGCGCGCGGTATCCCGATGCAGGTTGCCGAAGAGCATCCTGCCACCGCGCAGATGATGATCATGAATCCGCTTTCCGGCGGCGGCATCGCCAGCCTGTTCAGTACCCACCCAGCCACCGAGGAGCGCGTGGCACGGCTGCGGGCGATGCGGTGATTTTTAAAAGAAGCTAACCACAGCAAGCACAACGACCACAACGAAGAAGCAAGGAGTTGAATGTTTTTGTAGGTACAGCAATTGGGCGTATCAAAAACTCAAAATTCTCTGTTTTCGTTGTGTCCGTTGTGGTTAATCCTGTTTTTTCACGCAGTGTGGTGAAAGTAGTTGGCGCAGCAGTTCGGCGAGGCGGTAGCCGGCTTCGGTGATTCGGCGGTTGGCGATTTCCCGGCTGTTTTCGTAAAACGCTTCGCTGATCGTTGGCGGGGTTTCATTTCCCGGCGGATAAGCGCTGTCTTTGGCGATTTGCCAGCTTTCTTTAAGCCACTGCGCCGGTGTCGATGGCGCCGGTTTTGGGTAGCGAACGAGCAGGGATTTGCTCGCTTTGTTCAGCCGGGTGCCGCGCAGCCAAGGCGGGCCGGGAAGATCGTCCCAATAGGCGTGCAGGGTCGTCATGCTTTTGCGTGGATTGAATGGATTGCTGACGATCAGGGCGATGGCCAGGTCGCTTTGCGGGTTGTCCGGATCGCGTCGGGTGCTGGCGTGCAGTGGCTGATGGGCGTCGCCAACGAGATGGATAAGCCAGGGCAGGGCGTAGCTGCGTTCGGTGAGGGGGCTTGTCGGCGAGCCCAGGGTTTGGGCCAAAACATCGAGTTGCGTGGCCAGCTGGCCCGAGATGGGCGGCTGATCCGATCTGTCGAGCGAACGATTGACGTAGTGCCAGTCGCGATGCCTTTGCATGTCCGGAAAGCCGGGCAACAAAGGGGTAGGGTCCTCTTCATTTGGCGTGTAGAAACGGCTGTCCTGACGAATGTCGTCCGGCCACGTGGCGGCCTCGATGAAGGCAGCACGCGCTGGCGTATCGCCTTTGGCGTTTGCTGTCCAGAGCAGGTAGTCCGGGTGTGCTTGCAGCAGCTGAATGACGGCTGCACGGGTGTTGTCGTCGATTTGCTCCCATGCAATGGCGGCAATCAGCCGGTGTCCGGCGCCATTCCAGGCGGATGCCGGCAGGGGTAACAGAAAGGCGAGCGCGAGAATGAGAATGGCGCGCAAGGACGGCGTTTGCTTAACGGTCAAGGGCGATATCTTCTTGCGATGCCGGGTCGTCGAGCGGTTCCAGATGGGTGAGCACGGTGGTTTGCGGGAGCGCTTGCCGGATGTCACGTTCCAGTTGTTCGACCAGTTCGTGGCCGCGCTGGATGCTCCATTCGCCGGGCATCAGGACGTGTACTTCAACGAAGCGCCGGGCGCCGGATTCGCGGGTGCGCAAGGCATGGTAGTCGATACCCTGTGCCTGATAGGCGCTTAGCACGCCCACCACCTGCGCGTGTTCGGCTGGCGGCAAGGCAACATCCATCAAGCCTTGCATGGAACGGAACAGGAGTTTCCAGC
>CAZZDF010000023.1:0-12618 GCA_964652915.1 uncultured Propionivibrio sp.
CCAAAGACCAGCAGGTTTTCGGCCACCGTAAAGTCGGGATCGATATTGTCGAACTGCGGCACCACGCCGACCCGCTGCCGCGCCGCGCTGGCCTGCTCAGGAATCGGGTAACCGCCCAGAACAATTTCTCCGGCACCCGGCTGCGTCAGACCAAGGCAACAGCGCAAGGTGGTCGTCTTGCCCGCGCCGTTGGGACCGAGCAAACCGAAGCAGGAGCCCGGCGGCACGGCAAAGCTGATACCGGCCAGCACCTCGTTGCTATCGAAGCTCTTGTGCAGCGCCGTGACGCGCAAGGCGTCACCTGAGGTCAGTGTCGCCATGCTCGCGTCACGATGTCACGAATCACCTGCAGACGCCGGTGAAAAAAATGGTCGGCACCGGGAATGACGACCACCGGCAGATTCATCGGCTCGGCCCAGGCCAGAACATTCGCCAGCGGGACGGTCTCATCGAGCGAGCCGTGGATCACAATGGTGTCGCCAGCCACCGCCCGCGTCGTGTAAGTTCTTGCCCCTTCGATGTAACCTGCCGCCGTACCGACGAGCACCAGCCGTTGCGCCGGACGATTGGCGTCGGCCAGCGCTTCGGCCACCCGCGTCTGCACATAAGCGCCGAAGGAAAAACCGGCCAGAGCCACCGGCAGATCGCCATAACGGCGCCTGGCATCGGCCAGCACCGCCAGCATGTCCTCGGTCTCGCCACGTCCGTCGTCGTGCTTGCCCTCGCTCAATCCGACGCCGCGAAAACTCGGGCGCAAAGCAACATAGTTCAGATGGGTGAAGGTGCGCGCCAGCGTCTGCACCACCTTGTTGGTGCTTGTCCCGCCAAACAACGGATGCGGGTGGCAAATCAATGCAATGCCACGCGGCGCGCCGGGATTCTCGACGATCATTTCGATCTTTCCCGCCGGCCCGTCGATATAGACCTTCTCTTCGTTCAACCTCATCGGATTGTGCTTCCCTCGCTCAGATCTTCAAGCGCTCAACGACGCGGCCATTGACCAGATGCTCCTGAATGATCTCCTCGACGTCTTCCTTGTCGACATAGTGATACCAGACTTCTTCCGGATAAACCACGATCACCGGCCCATCGTCGCAGCGGTCCATGCACCCGGCCTTGTTGATGCGCACCTTGCCTTTGCCTTTTAGCTTCAACTCGGCAATCCGGTCCTTGGCGTAGGTTTGCGCTTCGGTCGCGCCCAGACTGTTGCAACAGGTTTCACCCTCGCCGCGCTGATTGCAGCAAAAAAAGACATGATGTTTGAAGTAACTCATAGCAACACCTCATTGATGCGGAGAGCCGTCTGACCACGACTTTCCCGCTTGATTCACAATCGTCGTCCAAGCCAGGTCATATAGGGCAACACAAGAAATGGCCAGATGCTCGCGCTCAGACGGGTCAGCCCATTGAAATTGAGAAAATGCCCCTGCCCCCAAGTGGCCATGGCCACCGCAGAATAGGGGTTGGGCGGTGCAACATTAACCAGTACCGTTCCGGCCATCAACGCCAATCCAGCGATCGCCACACGCAGGGAAGGCGGCAACAGGAGCAGGAGACACAACGCGGCCCCCCCGATCATCAAACCAAGTCCTGCGCCCGGCGTAAGCCAGGCAAAGGCATGCAAAGGATCGACCAGAATTGCGGCGGCCAAAGTTCGAATCGCCAGGGCCAGCAGAAAAAAGACAAACAGGGCCAGATAAGGTGGCTTCCGCGCTGCAAGCAACTCGCGGGCAATCAAGCCAATAGCGATCATGTTGGAAACGATGATCCCGGTCTCCAGGGCAAAAAATGACGGTGCCTCATACGGCACTGCCGGCGTAATTTCCAGCAAGCGCCGCAAATCTCCGGCCCCGAACAGGATCGTTTCCGGAGACAACTGGGTAAGCAACCACAAGCCGACCAGAACCAGACCCAGTTCGGCATGTGGCTTATGCACCAGCAAGCTGTGCTGCAAACGGGCAAAACGTTCAAAAAGCCGCATCCCGTAGCACAGCGCCAATACGGCCCCCATCGCCCCGCCCAGAGCATTGCAGGCCAGATCAAGGTTGGAAGGAACCCGAGAAGGCAACCAGGTTTGCAACACCTCAAGACAAAAACTCAGCAACGCGGCGAGAAAAAACGCGATCATCGCGGCAAGCCAGCGCGCGGGCAGCCGCCGCAAGGCAAGCGTCAACAAAAACCCTAGGGGCAGATAGACAAGCACATTGACCGTCAGGTCAAAAACCGTCCAGTAACGTGGCCAGGCCGCATCGAGAAACGAAAGTACCGGCAGCCCCACATCGCGCCAGTTCGAAAAAGGATAAAGACTGGCATAAACAATCAGCCCGGCGTAGGCCAATGCCAGATAGCACGGCAGACGCGTCGTCGCCGACGCGGCCACTGTCGTGACTGACGTTTTCGCCAAGCGATCGGTAACAGGCATTGAATAAGCCAAAGTAACGGGGAAGGCGCATTTTAACGCCTGGCGACGTTGATGAGCTGGCCGTAATCGCCCGTTGTAATAACGCAACAACCGCTTTGCGCCCCCCGGTTGTTTTCCTTCTTTCCTCTTTTGGCTGACTCGATTTCCACGATCAATGCAATCTGGCTAAAGCCCGGCCAAGCATGGAAAGCAGCCCGGATTGGCCAGCCAGGAAGGTCAAAAACAGCGCGGCAAAACCCCAACAAATTCCTTTGTCATTTCCAGCACAAATCAACCAAACTTGACAAAACCCAATCTAATCAATACACTTGCTCCGTTACTGAACTTCAGCCTTATGCGAAAGACATTTCGGTAACATCTGGCAGTATTCGGTAACACCTCACTTGCTCTGTACGAACCCAAACAGAGTGTTATTTCTTCAGTAGTTCTGCCCCGCGGTCCATTTACCGCTTTCCGGGCGTTGCACCTACCTAAAACCGTTTGTCGCCGATCGTGTTTTTTTGACGCGACAAGCCCAGTAAAGGAGAGAGCATGTCTGCAACGATTTTTCTCAAGCATTCGATGAAGCGCGGTACGGATGCTGTCGTTAACGTAAGTCAACACATCCTGATCGTTTTCGGTCTTTTCACCTTCATCGGATTTCTCAACCTTTTTTCCGGCGACACGCTCGCCAACGACATCCTGCCCACTCCCGGCCAATCAGCCGAAGTTTCCGATCTGGTCATGATCGAAGAAGCACTCGAAGCAGCCGCTCCCGGCGAGGGCACCATCTCGGATATTCTGTCGCCACGAATGCTTGGCGCACTCGATTACGTCACCCGTCACTATCGCGTATCTCAGGATGCTTTGGTGCCGGTTTTTGAAATCGCCCAACAAATTGGCCAAGAACGCCAAATCGATCCGCTGTTGATCGTCGCCATCATCGGTATCGAATCGCGCTTCAACCCCTTTGCCGAAAGCTCTATGGGTGCACAGGGATTGATGCAGGTCATTCCGCGCTTCCACAAAGACAAACTTCCCAAAGGCAAAAAAGGCACCAAGCCCCTGCTTGATCCGGCCACCAACATCCGGGTCGGCGTGCACGTGCTGGAAGAAGCCATTCGCCGTAGCGGCAGCCTGGTCGCCGGCCTGCAAAGCTACGCCGGATCTTCCGACCCACGAGCCCGGTATTCCAGCAAAGTATTGGCCGAAAAAGCCCGCCTGGAAGAAGCCGCTCGCCAAAGCGAGAAGCCAAACGTCTAACGCGCACTCCCTGCGATTGGCCGCGAGAAATCGCGGCCCGACAACACCGGCAACACCCTGAAACTCCCTTTCCAATTCATTGGTGACGCAAAGGCAAGCCGTAGGCAGTGCCGATCGCACGACAAGGCTAAGCCAACGAAGTTACCGATGGGCTGAAAATGAACTCAGGTTAACAATTGCCCTGGACAAGCCATCCGGCGGATGGCTTGTCGGGTTTCCGCAGAAAGAACCAACTCGGCGTGCGCCAATGGCGTGATAATCCGCTGATCGAAATACAGCAGCCCTTCTTCGTCTTCACGCAACAAACCGACATCAACGAACTGGGCAATGAGCTGCGAAAAAGTCTTCTTCTCGGAATACTCCGGCGAATTGAATTCGTAGAGCAAAGCCAAACGCTGCGCCAACAAATAGCACTCGTCCTCCAGCGAACGACGCGTCCGCAATCCGGAACCGCCATGCTGCAACAAGGCCAGCACTAGGAAATGACGTTCCAGAACGGGGCGCAAAGTCTCGCCAAGCAAATGCAGTTCGGCAAATTCCGGACTATTAACCTCCGGCGCAGACAAACGTCCAGGCTCGTCACGCAATAGCAAGCCCCGGTCAATAAAGATATCGACGATCGCCTCCATGGCTGCGGGCAGTTGCTCTGGCGAGCCATGCAGGAACAGCTCGCTCTTCATCAGACCATAGATTCCGCACACCGCCTCGTTCAAACGCTGCACGCCGAGATGCCGGTTATGGCTGAGCAGACAGGCCACCAGCGCCGGCAAAGCAAATACGTGCAGGACATTATTGCGGAAATAGGCGAGCAAGGGCGCCTCACCGTCTGGCACCTTGATGAGATCCCCCAGCGGATGAGTCACGCGCTGGACAATACCCAGGCGCTCGACATAGGCCACGATGGCCGAAGGCTCAAGCTCGCAAGGAACCATGGCCGACGAATAGGGCATCCTGGCAAGCAGCGCCTGATAGTGAGCCAACAGCCTCTTGAGAACCTGCTCGTCTGCGGTATGACGCGGCGTACAGAGCAACGAAAGGGCAATCAAATTGACCGGATTGATCACCACCGCATCGTTCAGGCGCGTCGCCAGCTCCGTTGCGGCCGAACGCGTCGCCTCCCGGGACCATTCGCCGGAATCCCCGGAACCGATATTCGCCCAACCGGGACGATAGGCATCAAGGAACTCTGCCAAGGCCAAGGGCTCGCCAAAATTCAGATGAACCCGCCCGAAAACGCGCTTGATCTGCCGCGCGCTTTTCATGATCGCCCACAAAGACTCTTTCTGCTTCGGCTTGCCGGCAATTTCCCGGAGGTAGGTTTGTCCCTCGATGAGCTTTTCATAACCGATATAAACCGGAACAAAAACCAGAGGCCGCGAGTGCTCGCGAATAAAACTGTTGATCGTCATCCCCAGAATACCGGCCTTTGGCGAGAGCGTTCGGCCGTGGCGACTACGCCCCCCCTCGATGAAGTATTCAACCGGGAAGCCTCGCGTCAGCATCAGGTGCAGATACTCATGAAACACCGCTGCGTAAAGCGGCTCGCCCTTGAAACTACGCCGGAGAAAGAACGCTCCGCAGCGCCGTAGCCAAGGCCCGACCAGCGGCAGATTCAGATTGGCCCCTGCGGCGATATGCGGCGGGGTCAGCCCCTGCCGATGCAACAGATAGGACAACAGCAAGTAGTCGATATGACTGCGATGCGTCGGCACGTAAACAATGCCTTGGCTCGGCGCAATCCGTGTAACGACGTCAATATTGTGTATTTCAAAGCCATCGTACAGGCGCCCCCACAGCCAGGACAGGAACAATTCCAGAGCCCGCACCGCGCCGTAGGAATAATCAGAGGCAATTTCTAGGGCAAAGCGACGCGCCCGCGATTGCGCCTGAGCCGCCGAAATACCCTGCGCGCTGGCTTCAACGGCCATCGCCGAACGAACGGCCGGCGCGGCAAGAATGGACTCCACTTGCGTATTACGGTGAGACAGATCGGGGCCGATGGCCATCTGCCGCTGCCGTCGAAAATGCACCCGCAGCACGCGCGACAGTTTGCGTAGCGCCTGTCCCTCATCAAGCCCTTCGCGGGACATCGCCCGCAAAGAGATCGGCGCACTGAAGCGCACTAGAACATTGCGACCGTGCAAAAGAATCGTCAGCAAACGTAAAAACGGCCCTGGCTGACGCCAGTTTTCCGACAACAAGGCCTTGATGATCGAATCCTGCTTGTCCGGACTGCGCCCCCACAAAATGACCACCGGGACAATCTGTACATCGAGCCCCTCGTCGGCGACAGCTTCCCGAACCAGCGCTGTCATCAACGGCGAATGGGCATAACGTTCGCGCGCGGTCGCAACCGGCGAGTGCTTACGATTCAGGAAAAAGGCAGCGTGTGGGAAAGTGGCCTTATTCAGCTTTAACGGAGCTTCGGCCGACGGCAAACCAGCCAGTTGCGACTCCTGAAAAAGAACCAGCAAATTGGATAAATGATGATCCTGAAGGACATAACAAACCGGTTTGGCCGGATCAAGACCAAGCCGTTCAATTTGCTCGGGGAATACGCTGGTGCGTACCCAAAAATACAGCACCCGGCGGGCCACGGAAAGGACCCAGCCGGGCAAGGTAAAGCGACTACTCATAAAAGCATTCCAGAGTGACTTAGGGAAACACTGAAATATTTGTCGCCCCGGCAAAAGCCGGGGCCCAGTTCGTTGAATCTCCTGGATTCCGGCGTTCGCCGGAATGACGAATCTGTAATAAGCGTCTCCTCAGCAAATCAATTAGTCATCCTCGAGAACAACCGCCTTGTGTTGCGAAGCCAGCTGCTGCTGCGTCTGCGTCGGCACCGGCGCGTAATGCGAGAAGGCAATCGTGTAAGCGCCCTGCCCGCCCGTCAGCGACTTGAGCCGGCCTTGATAGTCGTCCAGCTCGGCCAGCGGCACCTTGCCGCCGATCGACATGCTACCGGCACCGCGTGGCTGCGTTCCGGTGACCTGCCCGCGCTTGCTCGAAAGATCGCCGGCCAGATCGCCAACCGAGGCTTCCGGCGCAACGATGTCGATATCGACGATCGGCTCCAGAATGATCGGCGAAGCAGCGCGAATCGCCTCGATCGTCGCCTTGCGACCCGCCGAGAAGAAAGCGATATCCTTGCTGTCGACCGCATGCGACTTGCCGTCATGCACCGTCACGCGAATGTCGTGCACCGGAAAACCCGCCACCACGCCGTCTTCCAGCGCCTGACGCACGCCCTTTTCAACGGCCGCCATAAACACACCGGGAATCGCCCCGCCCTTGACGATATCGACAAACTCGAAGCCCGCGCCGCGCTCCAGCGGCTCGACACGCAGCATGACTTCGCCGAACTGCCCGGCACCGCCGCTCTGCTTCTTGTGCCGGCAATGCCCTTCCGCCTTGCCGGTAATAGTTTCGCGGTAGTCGATTTGCGGCGGCTTGGTATCCAGCTCGATCTTGTACTGATTGGCCATGCGCGCCAGCTTGGCGCGCAGGTGCATTTCGCCAAGGCCGCGAATGACCGTCTCGTTGGTCGTCGGATGACGCTCGACCTTGAAGCACGGATCTTCGATTTCCAGCTTGTGCAACACATCGAAAAGCCGCTGCTCGTCAGCCTTCTTCTTGGTCTCGACCGCCAGACCCTGCATCGGCTGCGGGAACTCCAATGGTTTCAGGTGGATATGATCTTCTTCGTGCGAATCATGCAGCACACAGTCGAATTCGATTTCCTCTACCTTGGCCACAGCACCGATGTCGCCCGGCACCAGCGCATCAACCTCAACGTACTCCTTGCCCTGCAAACGATAGAGGTGTCCGACCTTGAACGCGCGCTTGGCGTCACCAACAAATAGCTGAGTGTCTTTCCTGATCGTTCCCTGATGCACGCGGAAAACCCCAAGCTTGCCGACAAACGGGTCGCTGACCACCTTGAACACATGCGCCAGGACATGCATGTTGGGATCGGGCTCGGAATGGAAAGGATCAACATCCGGCGTGCCGGGATCGCCCTTGTAGAAGGGAGGCGGATTACCTTCGGCCGGATTCGGCGCCAGCTTGGCCAGCGCATCGAGCAATTGCGGGATGCCGGCGCCGGTACGCGCCGAAACAAACAGAATCGGGATCAGGTGCCCAGCACGCAAGGCCTTCTCGAACGGCGCGTGGAGTTCATCCGGGCTGGGATCGGCACCTTCTTCAAGGTAACGCGCCAGCATGTCTTCGTCTTCCTCGACGATCTGGTCAATCAACGCACGGTGCGCGGCGGAGACCGATTCAAAGTCGCTTTCGCCGTCATCGTGGCCGAGCAATTCAACGCAGTCCTGCCCGTGATGCGCCGGCAAATCGAGCAGCATGCACTCGCGCCCGAAACGCTCACGAATCTGACCAACCAAAGCGGGAAGATCCACATTATCGGTATCGATCTTGTTGATCACGATCATGCGGCAAAGATTGCGCGCAGCGGCGTATTTCATCATCCGCTCGGTCGACAACTCGATACCGGTTTGCGCATTGATCACCACCAGCGCCGTATCGACCGCCGCCAGGGCGCCGATAGCCTGCCCTGCAAAATCAGGGTATCCCGGGGTGTCGACCAGATGAATCTGGGCGTCCAGCCAGTTCAGGCTGGCCATGGCCGAATTGAGCGAATGCCCAAGCTCTTTTTCCTGCGGGTCAAAATCGCAAACGGTGTTGCCCTTTTCGACCGAACCGCGACTGGCGATAACGCCAGAAGCGGCAAGCAATGATTCTACGAGCGTCGTCTTGCCAGCAGCGCCATGACCTACCAGAGCGACTGCACGAAGATTGACAGTATTGTTCTGACCCATGTTTTCTCCCGGTTATTTTTTAACGCGATCTTCTTGGGGCGAGAACCAGACAAATGCCCCTCAAAGAGCAACTGACTACTCAATCTAATGCCACAACGCTTTGCATTCTAACCTTTCTGACCGATTCGCCAAGCGGGGAGGCGACAACTTTTCCAAAATCCAGCGCGTCAAAATCGGTTGAGAAACTGCGACAACCGAAAAAGCAAGCCGAAAATACAAGAGTACGCAGCGGCGCAAGCCAATATCCACCGACATCTCCAAGCACCACAACATCAAGATCGCCTATCCATGCGGCTTACGCGCAAGCGGCTTCATGAAGCACACCACTAACGATTGAGGTGCTCATACGCATAGTGCAACGGATCAGCAGACACTCGAAGCAAACCTTCAAACGGCTGATCCATTTCCATTACCAGAAACACCGCACTCCCGACGGACAGGGCACAAACGAACAAAACCGCGTGAACCACGGTATTTCTTGGGGCAAACAAGCCGAAGCTCGTAAATGTAACCGTGAGCCAAAACAAAAGAATCACCAGAAACGGCAACGGAATGGAAGCTTCAGAACCAGCCATGACCAGCCATCTGGCTTGCAACAGCGATTCGCCGAGATCGAGCGCACGTGATTGCAAGGCACGCTGAGCATTGTCGACCGGCTTCAACTGACGGATTGCCTCAATGATGTTCTCGGCCCCCACCTCCCCTAAGCCAGACTGTAATGGATCCAGCTTCGCCGGCTTGGAAGCGCCCTGTGGCCAAATCATGTCTATCCGTGCGCGTACCGCTTGCTGCAAACCAGCGCGGATATGGCCTGCCTCCGGACCATAACGTGCAAGCACACGATCAAGAGTAAGTACCTCAACCGCACTTTGCTTTACGGCGCTATCGACGGTATCAAACGAATTCTTGGCCGACGCAGTGACCAGGCCGAGAACAAGCGCTGTCATCGTAGCTACAAGGCCAATTCCGAGCTTGATCGTATCTTTGGATTCCGCATCGAAATGATGATCCGGAAATACCCGGCGCAACCACATACCAAGCAATACACCGCCAAAAGAAGAACCAAACACGACAACGCCAACTACCGTGGGATTCATGAGCGCCTCTGCACGACTTATCGGGACACGCCAATTATTATCAATTCACAAGCTGGTTAGCAAAAAAATTGGGGATAGCCCACGGTTTCATCCTGGCGCTCAACGCCTATACTTGCAGTCTTCTCGTTGATTCCCGCACAAAATGCCAAAAAACGCCGCTACCGCCGAAGACAACTACGAAGCCGCCACCCTCGGCCAGGTATTCACCCCGCCGGAAATCGTCGACTGCATGCGCGCTCTGGTGCGCAATTCCGGCAGGGTGCTCGAGCCGGCTTGCGGCGACGGGGCGTTTCTCAAGCATTTTCCCGGAGCGCTGGGCATTGAAATCGATCCGCGCCACGCGCCGCCCGAAGCGGAGGTCATGAATTTCTTCGAGCTAGGCGAAGACGAGTTGTTCGCCACGATCATCGGCAACCCGCCCTACGTCCGCTATCAGGACATTTCGCCCGGCACGCGCCGGCTGGCGGGGACGACCCTGCTCGACAAGCGAGCCAATCTTTACCTGTTCTTCATCGAAAAGTGCCTGCGCTTGCTTGAGCCGGGCGGCGAACTGATTTTCATCACCCCGCGCGACCTGCTCAAGGCCACCTCAGCCGTGCCGCTCAACCGCCTTTTATATAGCGAAGGAACAATTACCGACTTCATCGACCTGGGCGATCTGCACCTGTTTGACGACGCCACGCCCAACTGCGCCATCTGGCGCTTCGAGCGCGGCAACGAGACACGGCGCACGCGTTACGCGGCGCTGGGTTATTCCGACCAAGCCAGCAGCCTGCAAGCGCTACCGTGGGAAGAGCGGCGTTTCATCGAAAGCGGCGGGCACCTGATGTTTACCCGCCACGACTACCCGCTACGCCTCGCCGACATTGCCTTCGTCAAGGTTGGCGCAGTATCGGGCGCCGACGACCTTTATACCAGCGACGAATTCGGCAACCGTGAGTTTGTCTGCTCCTCGACCGCTGCCGACGGAAAAACGCGGCGCATGATCTGGTGCGAACCCGGCGATCCGACACCGGAAGCGCTCATGCCACACAAGGAACGTCTGATCTCGCGGCGCATCCGTTCCTACGACGAATTCAACTGGTGGCAGTGGGGCAGGGGTTACTATCAATCGGAGCTGCCGCGCGTTTATGTCAATAACAAGACGCGTCGCGCGCAACCTTTTTTCACCCATGACTGTCTGAACTACGACGGCTCGGTCATGGCCATCTTCCCGCATGACCCGTCCGTTGACGTCAAGGCTCTCGCCAAGGCACTCAATGACGTCGACTGGGCCGATCTGGGCTTTATCTGCGACGGGCGCTTTTTGTTTACGCAGCGCAGCCTGGAACAAACGCCACTACCGGCGGCGTTCCGTTCGTTCCAGACGGAGGCCGGTGTAACATGGTGGGAAAAACTGAAAAAGATGTTCTGAGAAAAGCCAGCCGCTTACCAGTCGCTCTGATCTTGGAAACTGACGGCTTGGCATTCGAGCCCTAATGGAGAAATCATGGTTCCGCATCTAACCACCGCCCTCAACGGGCCGCTGCTTGCGCTAGAGGCCAAGATCCTCGGCGCGGCGCCAGAAATCGAGCGCTGGCTGCGCGGCCAGTGGCAAGAACACACCCCACCGTTTTACGGCTCGGTCGATCTGCGCAATTCCGGCTTCAAACTGGCACCGGTAGACATGAACCTCTTCCCCGGCGGCTTCAACAATCTCAATTCCGCCTTTTTACCGCTCTGCGTCCAAGCGGCGATGACCGCCATCGAGAAAATCTGTCCAAACGCCAAGAGCCTGTTGCTAATCCCGGAAAACCACACGCGCAACCTTTTCTACCTGCAAAACGTTGCGCAACTCGTCACGATCCTCCGCTTGACCGGGCTGGACGTCCGGCTCGGTTCACTGCTGCCGGAGATCGACAAGCCGACCACCGTCGATCTGCAAAACGGCACTTCCCTGCTCCTCGAACCGCTGGTGCGAACCCAGTACCGATTGGGCTTGGACGGTTTCGACCCCTGCGCGATCCTGCTTAACAACGACCTGACCGCCGGCATCCCGGAGATTCTGCAGAACCTCAACGAGCAGTTTGTCCTGCCGCCGCTGCACGCCGGCTGGGCGGTCCGCCGAAAATCCAACCATTTTACCGCCTACGACGATGTCGCCAACGATTTCGCGCAATTACTCGGAATCGACCCGTGGCAGATCAACCCCTACTTTTCGGTGTGCAACAGCGTCAATTTCCACGAACGGCAAGGCGAAGAATGCCTGGCCGCCAATGTCGACGCGGTGCTCGGGATGATCCGCGAAAAATACAAGGAATACGGTATCGAGGAGACACCCTTTGTCATCGTCAAGGCCGATGCCGGCACCTACGGCATGGGCGTAATGACGGTCAAGGACGCTTCCGAAGTCATCGGGCTGAACCGCAAGCAACGCAACAAGATGTCGGTGATCAAAGAAGGCATGAATGTCACCCAGGTCATCATTCAGGAAGGCGTGCATACCCACGAGCGGGTCAATGACAGCGTGGCCGAGCCGGTGGTGTACATGATCGACCGCTTTGTCGTCGGCGGCTTCTACCGGGTTAACGCCGCGCGCGGCATCGACGAGAACCTCAATGCGCCGGGAATGCACTTCGAACCGCTGGCCTTTGAGACCAGTTGTTCCCTGCCCGACCAGTGCCAAACGCCCGACGCGCCACCCAACCGCTTCTACGCCTACGGCGTAGTCGCCCGGCTGGCGCAACTGGCCGCCTCGCTGGAACTGGAGCGGACCGATCCGGAAGCCGCAACAAACCTTACCTAAGGAGGCGCTGATTTATTACAGACTCGTCATTCCGGCGAACGCCGGAATCCAGGAAATCCAACGAACTGGGCCCCGGCTTTCGCCGGGGCGACAAATACTTCAGTGTTTCCCTAACCATTGGAACCAACACCTGAAAATCGACCGGAGTTCACTTCATGCGCATCGCTTTCATCCTCGACCCGCTGGATTCACTGAAAGCCTACAAAGATTCAAGCATCGCCATGATGCGTGCCGCCC
>CAZZDF010000024.1:0-12617 GCA_964652915.1 uncultured Propionivibrio sp.
CGACTTCCGAGCGGGCGCCGATGAAGCAGTTGTCTTCGATGATGGTCGGGTTGGCTTGCAGGGGTTCTAGCACACCGCCGATGCCGACGCCGCCGGAGAGGTGTACGTTCTTGCCGATCTGGGCGCAGGAACCAACCGTGGCCCAGGTATCGACCATCGTGCCTTCGTCGACGTAGGCGCCGATATTGACGTACGAGGGCATCAGCACCACGTTGCGGCCGATGAACGAGCCGCGGCGGGCGGTGGCCGGCGGGACGACGCGGAAACCGCCGCGGGCGAATTTTTCGGCATCGTAATTGGCGAATTTGGTCGGCACTTTGTCGTAGAAGCGCAGCGCGCCGCCATCCATCGGCTGGTTGTCTTCAAGGCGGAAGGAGAGCAGCACGGCCTTTTTGAGCCACTGGTGGGTGACCCATTCGCCGCTGATTTTCTCGGCAACGCGCAGGCGGCCTTCATCAAGCTCGTTCAGAATAAAGCCCACGGCTTCGCCGACTTTGGCGGGGGCCGTGCCCGGTTGCAAGGAAGCGCGGTTTTCCCAGGCTTCTTCGATAATCTGCTGATATTGCTGCATTCTGGGTTCCTTAGAGTTTGGAAACAAATTGTTGTATGCGGCCGGCCGCTTCGAGGCATTCGGCAAGTCCGGCAACCAGCGCGATGCGCACGAAACCGGTACCCGGATTCACGCCTCTGGCTTCGCGGGCGAGGAAACTGCCCGGCAGGACCACCACATTATAGTCGGCGACCAGCGCACGGGCGAATTCGGTATCTGAAATACCGAGTTGATCGACGCGTGTCCACAGGTAGAAGCTGGCGTCAGGCATGGTCGTTCCCAGGATGCCGGCAAGCTTTGGCGTGATGGTTTCGAATTTTTCACGGTACAGGCGGCGATTGTTGATGACATGGGCTTCATCGTTCCAGGCGGCGATGCTGGCTGCCTGTACGACCGGGCTCATGGCGCAACCGTGATAGGTGCGATAGAGCAGGAAAGACTTGAGGATGGCCGCATCGCCGGCAACGAAGCCCGAGCGCATGCCAGGTACATTGGAACGCTTGGACAGGCTGGAGAGCATGACCAGACGATCGAAGCTGCGACCGAGCATTTTGGCCGCCTGCATGCCGCCTAGCGGCGGGTTGGCTTCGTCGAAGAAAACTTCTGAGTAGCACTCGTCGGAGGCGATGATGAAACCGTATTGGTCGGACAGCGCGAAGAGCTTTTTCCAGTCTTCGAGATTCAACACCTTGCCGGTCGGGTTGGCGGGCGAACAGACGAAAAAGAGTTGCACGCGGCGCCATTCCTCGTCGCTCAGGCTGTCGTAATCAAAGGCGAAGTCGTTTTCCGGCAGGGTGTTGAGAAAGCGCAGATCGGCGCCGGCCAGATAGGAGGCGCCTTCGTAGATCTGGTAGAAGGGGTTGGGGCTGACCACCAGCGGTACGTAGCCGCGCGAGGTATCGATAACCGTTTGCGTCAGGGCAAACAGCGCTTCCCGCGAGCCATTGACCGGAATGATCTCTTTTTCCGGGTCGATGCCGGAGAGCCCGTAGCGGCGCTCTATCCAGCCGGCAACCGCCCGCCGCAGGGCCGGTACGCCCAGCGTGGTAGGATAGTTCGCTAGACCGGACAGGCCGGCAACCATCGCTTCCTTGATGAAGGCCGGGGTTTCGTGTTGCGGTTCGCCGATCGAGAGCTTGATCTCTTTGTGTTGCGGGCTGGGCGTGACGCCGGCAAAAAGCTGGCGCAGTTTTTCAAACGGGTACGGGTGCAGCTTGGCGAGATTTGGATTCACGGTATTCACAGCGGTTGATGTTGAGCGGCTGATTATAAGGGGCTTCTGCGCATGGCGGAAAGACAAGAAAGTGGCCAACAAGGTGCACCAGTTGGGCCGGCAGCCGATATAGGCAAACGAGAAGGCCGCTTGGCGGTTCTTTCCTTGTTTGCCGGGGCGCTGATCTGGAGTCTGTTGTGGTATCCCTATCGCCTGTTGCGTGACGCCGGGGTTGAGGGTGTTGTTTCGTCGGCGGTGACTTACGCCGTTGCCCTTGTATTGGGCGTGTTGTTCTTCAGACGGTCGCTTTTGCGTTTTTCTCCGTCCTGGGTGTTGCTTTGGCTAGCCCTGACCTCCGGTGTCAGCAATCTTGGCTACGTGTTGGGGACATTGAGTGGCGATGTGCTGCGCGTGTTGCTGCTGTTCTATCTGGCGCCGTTGTGGACGGTGCTGTTTTCACGCCTGCTGCTTGGCGAACGGCTCAGCCGTACTGGCGGTTTCATTATCGCCCTGTCACTGTCTGGCGCGGCCATCATGCTTTGGCATCCGCACATCGGCTGGCCCGTGCCACGCGATGGCGCTGACTGGCTGGGACTTGGCGCGGGGGTCAGCTTTGCCTTGTTTAACGTGCTTTCCCGGCGGGCAGCGGAACTGAGTATTGAAATCAAATCAATGGCGGCTTTTTTCGGGGTCGTTCTGGTCGGGCTGCTACTGGCGCTGTCCGGAATCGGGCTGCGGCAGGGGCAACCGTTCCTCCCGTCGAGCCTGTCGGTCTGGGCGCTGTTGGTGGCGATTGGATGCGTCTTGCTGGTCGCTAACCTGATTGCCCAATACGGCCTTGCCCGCGTGGCCTCGAACCGGGCAATTGTCATCATGCTCTCTGAGGTCGGATTTGCCGCCGTCGCCTCCTGGCTACTGGCTGACGAGGTGCCAGCCTTGCGCGATTGGATCGGTGGTTCGATGATCGTTGCCGCCAGTTTGTTTTCTGCCCGCGCAGAAAGGCAGGAGAACTTGGCTTGAAGCGATTGGTCAACATACTCGACTTACCTAGCGGTGACGCTTTTCGTTGGCTTGACAGCAACAGGTCTTTACCTAGACTGAGTTGGTCGTTGTTTGCGGAAAACAAGGGCGGGTAGGAGCGAGTTGTTTTTCAATCAGCGTGAAAAGGAGACGGGTATGAGCCAGCGTGAAGATAACTGGAAGTATTTTCAGGATAAATTTCCCGAGATTCATCAGGCCTATGAGGAATACGGAAAGG
The DNA here is from genome assembly GCA_964652915.1 of uncultured Propionivibrio sp. Taxonomy (GTDB): domain Bacteria; phylum Pseudomonadota; class Gammaproteobacteria; order Burkholderiales; family Rhodocyclaceae; genus Propionivibrio. Next base: position 3,022 of record CAZZDF010000024.1, read on the forward strand.
CTATTCACGAGAAGGGCGGTCCGCTCAACGAGCGTGAGCGGTGTTTGATCAAGGTCGCTGTCGCTGCCGCTTCGCAATTCGACTATGCCTTGCGTTCGCACGTGGAACGCGCATTGAAGGCGGGATGTACGATTGCCGAGATCGAACACGCGATTCTGCTGACCGCACCCACTGCCGGCTTCCCGCGCATGATGAGTGCGCTGATGATTTTCAGGGATGAGGAGCAGGGCTTGCTTTGATTGAGCGGTTCACGAAAAAGGCGCCGGCAGTTTTGCTGGCGCCTTTTTTGTTGCAGAGGATGGCCGGGAGTGCGAATTACCTAGTTACAGATAGCGCGATACCCGGGTTTTCCAATCCGGGTCGGTTGGCATATTGGCCGCGATTCGTTTGATTTCCCTGATTTGCTCGCTCTGCAAGCCTTGGCACAACATCTGATAGGTGAAATCCTGGTGGTTTTTCCGCGAGAAATGGAATTCGCTGACCATCTTGTTTTGCGTCAGCAGGTAGCGTGCTGTTGATCCGGTGACCAGTGCGGTATCGATCCGGTGCGATTGCAGGCGCTTGAAAATTTCCATCACGTTGCTGACATCGACGCGCTTGAGCTCGTTGTTTCTGGCCATGTCGTCGAGGAAGAGATAGAAATAGCCAAGGATGCCGCCCATGGTGTGACCGGCCATTGACTTCGGTCCTTCGTATTCGAACGGCGATTTGGCCAGCGAGATGATGCTGTTGGTGTCGTTGAAGTAGCCGGGAGTCCATTGAAAGGTCGTTTCATTGGGGTCGCCGTGCCAGGCGGCAGCGGTCCAGGGAACCAGCCCTTTGCATCCTTTTGACAACATCGTGTCGAGGTGGCTGCGGGGCAGGTTGAACAGGACGAAACGGTAGGCTCCGCGGAATTTGTCGTTCAGGTAGTCCATCAGTTCATAGCTCAGGCCTTGACCCGGGGCGGTGACGAAGGGCGGCAGATTCTGGTAGTTGTACAGGCGGATCGTATTTTCGTTGACAAACGAGTTATCCAGATTGGTAATGGCACGCAGGTAATCGATCGTGAGGATTTGTTCCTGAGCCGCTGCCGCGCTGGCTTCCGCCAAGGTGGTGGTGCTGTCCACGATTCCTGTGAGCTTGTTCAAGCTCTTGTTGATGAACTCGGTCGAGTTGCTTTGTTCTTCAACGGCGCCCGCTGTCTGGACACTGGTCTTGATGATGGTGTCCACCGCTTCGTTGATCAGATCCAGTGATACATGGCCTTTCTGTGCTTTTTCTACGCTGTCGTCCGCCTTGCTCTTGCCTTTGGTGATCGAGGCGACGGCGCGTTCGGTGTCTACTTGCAGTTGTTCGATCATCTTGCGGATGTCGTTGGTCGCTTCGGAGGTCCGGCTCGACAGTTTGCGTACTTCGTCCGCCACCACGGCGAAGCCGCGACCCATTTCGCCGGCTCGCGCGGCTTCGATGGCGGCGTTAAGAGCGAGAAGATTGGTTTGCGAGGAAATGTCGCCGATGACCTCAATGACCGAGGAGATCTTTTCGCTTTGTTTTTCCAGTTCGCCGATGGCAGGTACGGCTTCGTTGACATCGCTGGCCAGCGCATTGATGGCGGTGATGACTTCTTCGATAACGTTCTTGCCGTTGCTGGCATCTTCGCCGGCCTGTTTGGCGGCGGCAGCGGCGGCATTGCTGTTGTTTGCCACGCCGCGAACGGCGCGAACGATTTCATCGGTTGATTCGAGAATGGTTCCCGCTTCGTGGTACTGGTGAACCAGACCTTCGCTGGTCTTGGAAGCGACGGAAGAGGCCTTGTCGGAAATTTCGTAGAGCTGGCTGGAAACTTCGTTGACGTCCTTGAGGATGTGCAGCAGACGGGCAATCACCGCAGAGAGGTGCAAGAAAAGCTCGTTTAGCACTTTCTTGTCGGACGGGTCAATCATGAAGCGATTGATTTCCTGTCCGAACTTGCCGTCTTCCGTTGACATCTTGCGCAACTGGTCGGTAATGACATCGAGGGGTTCAAAGATCAGGCGGTCGAAGATAAAGAAGCACAACGCAAACAGCGCGACCAGCATGGTCGGCAGGATGATGGCGTTTTTGCTGAGTACAGCTTCGAAGGGGTCTGCCGAGAATATTGCCGCGATCAGTACGTAGATGGCGGCAGCGGAAACCGCGAGAAACGCGCTCAGCTTGATATTGGACAGGGTCAGTCGTTTGATCGATTTGAGCTTGTTAAGCATCGCATCTTCTCCCGAGGTCAGATCGTTGGGCTATGGCAAAGTATAACCCGACAATCCGTCGTGCATAGTCTTTGGTTTGGGCAAAATTCGGGCGAGTGCATTGGAAATTAGATACACCCCTTGCAAAAACGCAAAGGAGCAAAGGGAGCGCAAAGAAGGGTAGGCTGCTTTCCAGCCCTCGCTATTTGCGAAATCTTTGCGCTTTTGCGGCGGACTTTTAAGATCAATGAAAATGCGTCGATCCGGCAAGCATGTCCTTCCGCCCCGGTTGTCGAAACGGCAACGGGGGCGGAAGTTGTGGAAGCTGCGTGGGGGCTCCGAGATGCGGAGCGAGGGGGCTACAGATTACAGATAGCGCGCTACCCGGTTCTTCCAGTCCGGATCGTTGGGCATATTGGCTGCCACCCGCTTGATCTGGCCGACTTGTTCGCTCGACAAGTTGCGGCACAGCATCTGGTAGGTGAAGTCCTGGTGGTTTTTCTTGGAGAAGTGGAATTCGCCAGCCATTTTGTTTTGCGCGATGAGATAGCGAGCCGTCGATCCGGTCACCAGCGCGGTGTCGATCCGGTGTGATTGCAGGCGCTTGAAAATTTCCATGATGCTGCTGACATCGACGCGCTTGAGCTCGTTGTTTCTTGCCATGTCGTCAAGGTACAGGTAGAAATAGCCGAGCAGGCCACCCATGGTGTGACCAGCCATGGATTTAGGGCCTTCGTATTCGAATGGCGACTTGGCGGGAGAAATGATGCTGTTGGTGTCGTTGAAATAGCCTGGGGTCCATTGGAAGAGGGTTTCGTTGGGGTCGCCGTGCCATGCCGCACAGGTCCAGGGAACCATGCCCGTGCAGCCGTTTTCGAGAATCTTGACCAGATGGCTGCGCGGCAGGTTGAACAGGACAAAGCGGTAAGTGCCGCGGAATTTGTCGTTCAGATAGTCGACGAGTTCATAAGTCAGACCTTGCCCCGGGGCGGTGACGAAGGGCGCCAGGTTCTGGTAGTTGTACAGCCGGATGGTGTTTTCGCTGACAAACGAATTGTCGAGATTGGTGACAGCGCGCAGGTAGTCGACCATCAGTGTCTGTTCCTGCGCCGCGGCGGCGCTCGATTCGGCCAGGGTGGTGGTGGTGTCGACGATGCCCGTCAGTTTGTTCAGGCTCTTGTTGATGTATTCGGTCGAGTTGCTTTGCTCTTCGACGGCGCCCGCTGTTTGCACACTGGTCTTGATGATCGTATCGACGGCCTCGTTGATCAGATCCAGCGACTGATGGCCTTTCTGGGCCTTTTCGACGCTGTCGTCAGCCTTGCTCTTGCCTTTGTTGATCGAGGAAACTGCGCGCTCCGTGTCGCTTTGCAGTTGTTCGATCATCTTGCGGATGTCGTTCGTCGCTTCGGAGGTCCGGCTGGAGAGTTTGCGCACTTCGTCTGCTACTACGGCAAAGCCGCGCCCCATTTCGCCAGCTCGCGCGGCTTCGATGGCGGCGTTAAGAGCGAGAAGATTGGTTTGCTTGGAAATGTCGCCAATGACTTCGATCACCGAGCAAATCTTGTCGCTTTGTTTTTCCAGTTCGCCGATGGCCGGTACGGCTTCGTTGACATCGCTGGCCAGTGCATTGATTGCGGTGATGACTTCTTCGATGACGTTCTTGCCGTTGCTGGCATCTTCGCCGGCCTGTTTGGCGGCGGCAGCGGCGGCATTGCTGTTATCGGCCACGCCGCGAATGGTATGTACGATTTCGTCGGTCGAGTCGAGGATGCTTCCGGCTTCCTGATACTGATGGACCAGTCCTTCGCTGGTCTTGTAAGCGACTGAAGCGGCTTTGTCCGAAATTTCGTGAAGCTGGCCGGAGACTTCGTTGACGTCCTTGAGGATATGCAGCAGACGGGCCATTACGGCGGACAGGTGTACGAACAGTTCTTCGAGTACGCCCTTGTTCGATTGATCCATCATGAAGCGGTTGATGTCCTGGCCGAACTTGCCGTCTTCCGTCGACATCTTGCGCAGCTGGCCGGTAATTCCTTCAAGGGGCTCAAATACAAAACGGTAGAAAACAAAAAAGCTCAGGCCGAACAGCGCGATAAACGTTGTTATCAGGCCGATGGCATTTTTGCTCAGTACGGTTTCAAACGAGTCTGCGGAGAAAATGGCTGCGGTCAGCACGTGGAGGACTACGGCAGAAACCGCGAGAAATGCGCTGACTTTGATATTGGATAGGGTCAGCGGCTTGATGTTCTTGAGCTTGCTAGTCATTACAGCGTCTCCAGAGGTCGGCTACGACTAAAGTATAACCCGACAAATCGCCGTATGTGGCGCTTACATTCGAAATTTCTGATGGATCGGAAAGGCGCGACCAGAATGCAACAGCGGCGATTTTAGCCTGCCGGATTTGCCATCGGGAATCATTGTACTGTTTGAGGCAGGATGTGGCTGTTTACAGACTGCTCAGGTGCGGGCGCAACCAGGGAAGCGACAGGGTGGTTTCGATCAGTCGCTCGCAGGCGGCGGGATCGACTTCAAGGCAAACCTGGGTTTCCGGCTTGCTGTGCTCCCAACCCGCTTGCTGGAAGGCATGCTGGGTCTTGGCCAGCATCGTTTGTCCGTTGCCGATCCCTTCGGTCGCAACCCGGATACGCCCCATGCGGGTGCCAAATAATTCAGGCGCGACAAGAAACACCAGGGCCAGGACGTCGTGCCCGTAAAAGCCCTGTTCGTCGCTGGAGCGGAACGAGTCGTAGAAGCTTGCGTAGAACAGTACCGCGTGCAGCAGCGTATCCATCGCCGGATGTTGATGCCTTTGCGCCAGTGTTTCGAAAAGCGCGGTTTTGAGGACGACGCGGTGGGTGACATCCAGACCGACCATGGTCAGCTGGCAGCCGGAGGTGAAAACCTGATCGGCGGCGTGTGGGTCGTTCCAGACATTGGCTTCGGCGACGGGCGAAACGTTGCCCGGTTCGTCAATGGTTCCGGCCATGACGATGACTTGTTTGAGCAGTTGTGGCAAAAGGGGCTCGAGTTTGAGTGCCAGGGCGAGGTTGCCCATCGGGCCGACGCCGACCAGCGAAATTTCTCCGGGGAACCGGCGCGCCATTTTGACAATGAACTCGGCAGCGCTTTCTGCTTCGATTTGTCCGCCAAGCTCAAGGCGGTGATACAGGTTGCCGAGGCCGTCAATGCCGTGAATGAAATCCGGGTGTTTGCCCGGCGGCTTCTGCAGCGGAAATTGCACGCCCTGAGCCACCGGCGTTTCGTAGCCGGCAATGCGGGTGAGGTAAAGGGCATTGGCTGCCGCTTGTTGTACGCAGACGTTGCCAAAGGTCGTGGTGATGCCGATGAGCTCAATATCCGGGTGGGCCAGTGCGAAGTACAGGGCGATGGCGTCATCGACCCCGGGATCGGTGTCGAAAATGAGCTTGTGGCGGGTTGGCGAGGCGGGCACGTTGTTCAGCAGACCTTGTTGACCATGATTTCAAGGATCTGGCGATCCGTGTGTTGCATGCTGCCGCAGGCAAGTGCACACAAATTGGCAATCGATGTATCGACGCTGTTATCGACAATCCCTTCATTGCCGGTGACGCGCGAATTGTCCAGTGCCATCAGTACCGATTTGAATGCCGAACTCGCCGAGGTCGAGACTTTCATTGCGCAACTGTTGGAAGCGCCGTCGCAGATCATTCCGGCGACATCGCCGATCATGCTGCAGATGGCCATGCTGACCGCGCCGAAGCCGCCGCGCAGCAGCCAGGCCATGCCGGCGGCGGCGCCCATGGCGGCGGTGGTGACAGCACAGAGGGCCGACAGCTTGGGCAATTTGCTGTGAATATAGATCGCCATCAGGTGTGAGAGGATCAGGGCGCGAGCCAGCGTCTCGTCGTCCGCTCTGACGTGCTCGGCAACGACGAGCACGGGAAGCGTCGCGGTGATGCCCTGATTGCCTGATCCGGAGTTGCTCATCGCCGGCAGGGTGGCGCCGCCCATGCGCGCGTCCGAGGCTGCCGAAGTGCGGATCAATATCTTGCTCAGGAGATCGTCCGAGAGCAACCCGCTGTCGAGCTGTCGTTTCAACGTGGCGCCAATGTGCAGGCCATATTCGCTGCTCAGCCCTTCGCAGGAGAGTGCCAAATTGAGCCTGGCCGCTTCCAGGATGAAGGCAATGTCGGCGAAGGGCGCGGTGGTGGCGAAATCGTAAACGCTGTGTGCGGTGGCTCCGGCCAGGGAATAAGCCGAGCGGGTGTCGTTGCTGGCTGGAGGCGCCGTGAATAGGGTTTCCCCGTTCCTTTCAATCCGTACGACGTGGGTGTGCGAGTTGGCAATGCAGACGCGCGCCCAGTTTTCGCCGTGGGAGACACGGGCTTCGGCATAGAGGATGGCGTCAGTGTCGGCAATGTCGACTTCGACTTTCTGATCGGCCAGCAGCTTCTTGCCAGCTTCGACGATGTCGGGTGTCAGACTTTTCAATACTTCCAGCCCGGCATCCGGGTCGCCGCCCAGCGCTCCGACGGCTGCGGCGATCGGCAGACCGACCATGCCGGTGCCGGGAACGGTTACGCCCATGCCGTTCTTCATCAAATTGGCCGAAACCTTGCCTTCGATCTGTTCGGGGGGCCGACCGAGCGTTCGGGCGGCAATGGCTGAGGCCAGAGCCAACGAAATCGGTTCGGTACAACCCAGAGCGGGCACGATCTCTTGGTGCATGGCTTTGAGAAATTCAGGCCAAAGGTCTCGGCGCGATGTCACAGCAATTCTCCTCGGTCAAACAACTGGCTGGCCAATAAAGACGGGTGTCTTCGCCACGATATGCGCGAAGGTCCAATAGGCATGAGGGTTTCCGGTAGGGCGCTCAGGCGGCGCCGCAACACTGTTTGTATTTTTTGCCGCTACCACACGGGCACGGGTCGTTGCGACCGATCTTCGGGCCGTCGCGACGGATCGTTTGCGTGCCGCGCTTGACCAGCCAGAAGCGGTAGATATCGGCGACGGCCTGTGGCAGATCTTCCTCACAGTCGTTGACGATTTCTTCAAGCTCTTCACCTTCCGCCCACTTTTCACCATGCTCGCGGGCGGCGGCTTCCGCTTCACCGGTGAGCAACATCAGCGGGAAAAGGCGCTCATCAAGGTAGGAAATTTCATCACCGTCTTCCTCGTCGTCGTCTTCGCCGAGGAACTCGAACCAGTCTTCTTCGGCGGTATCGACGCCGGCCAGATAGGCCTGGCACCAGGGAACATAGTCGCTGGGTGCGTCTTCGTCGTCTTCCATGCCTTCCTTCGGGTAGAGCAGAAGAACCGGAGGTTCGCCCGATGCAAGTTCAGCTTCCAGCGACGCGGCAAAAATCCGCAACAATTCGGCCAGTTCGCGACCGGCTTCGCTATCGAGTGCTTCGTCGCTGCCTAGAACGTCGAACAGCCAATCCTCTTCCGACATTGGCGTGGGGCCGGAAAGCGCCGCGCACAAATACCCCTGGATTTCGTCCAGACGCATCGCTTCGGGCAGAGCCGGGTCGTCGAGCAGGGCTTCGATGCGGTCGAGTTGACTGTCGGACAGCGGGGTGGGTAATGAAGTGTCGGTGCTCATGGTGATGTCCTCGGCAATGGGATCGGGTGGTTCGGTATGCCAGGCGTGGCGCTTGGTAGGCCGGCAAAATGCTATTATAAGCGCCCAATAAGACCAGAGTGGCGTCGGATGACGCTTCGGGACGATCTAAAGCGCAGCCGCCATGGCTGCGTTCCATTTCATGCGGCTGACCAAACTCAAACTCGCGGGATTCAAGTCCTTTGTCGATCCGACCACGATTTCCCTTCCCGGGCAACTCGTTGGCGTGGTCGGCCCCAATGGCTGCGGCAAGTCCAACGTGATGGACGCCGTGCGCTGGGTGCTGGGCGAGTCGAAGGCCTCCGAGCTGCGTGGCGAGTCGATGCAGGACGTCATCTTCAACGGTTCGGGCGGGCGCAAGCCGGTGTCGCGAGCCGCCGTTGAACTGGTCTTCGACAATTCGCTCGGGCGCATTGCCGGCCAGTGGTCGCAATACGCCGAGTTGTCGGTCAAGCGCGTGCTGACGCGCGCCGGGCAGTCCGAGTATTACATCAACAACCTGCATGTCCGGCGCAAGGATATTACCGACCTTTTTCTCGGGACTGGCCTGGGACCGCGTGCTTACGCCATCATCGGGCAGGGTACGATTTCGCGCATCATCGAGGCGCGTCCTGACGAATTGCGCGTGTTTCTTGAAGAAGCGGCTGGCGTCACCAAGTACAAGGAGCGGCGCAAGGAAACCGAAAACCGGATCGGCGATACGCGTGAAAATCTGATGCGTGTCGAGGACATCCGGCTGGAACTGGCCTCACAGATGGAGCGTCTTGAAGGGCAAGCCGCCGTGGCCCGCCAGTATCGCGAGTACAGCGACGAGATGACGCGTAAGCAGCAATTACTCTGGCTGCTCAAGCGTAACGAGGCGCAGGCCGAACGCGAACGTTTGGCGCGCGAGGTCGAGCGCGCAGGCGTTGAGTTGGAGGCGCAGAGCGCGGCCCTGCGGGAAACTGAAGCCCGCCTGGAAGAAGCGCGGGAAAGCCATTTTTCCGCCAGCGATGGCGTGCATACCGCGCAAAGCGCCCTGTTTGCGGCCAATGCCGAAGTGGCGCGCCTGGAGGCGGAAATTCGCCACCGGCGCGAGTCGCAGAACGAATTCGAATCGCGTCTGGCGCAATTGGCTGACGATCAGGTGCATTGGGAAGGGCAGATCGAACAGCTTGATGAAGAGCACGCGCGCTGGGTTGAGTTGCTGGATCTGGCGAACGATCGCGTCGAGCAGGGCGAGATGCGGCTGGCCGCGCAGCAGGAACGTTTGCCATTGGCCGAGGATGCCCATGCTAGTGTTCAGGAAGAACTCGGTGACAAGCGTGCCGAACTGGCGCAGGCGGATCAGCAACTGCAGGTGGAACTGACGCATCGCAGTCATGCGCAGCGTTCCTTGCAGATCATCGCCGGACGGCGCGATCGCTTGCTGCAGGAACGTGAGGCGTTGCCGGTTCCGGATCACAGCGAGTACGAATTCAAGCAGGAAGCCTTGGCCGAGTTGCGCGAACGGATTGTCCAGGCTCAGGAAGAGTTGGCCCTCAAGCAGGGCGAGTTGCCGCAACTGGAACAGCAGCGTCGCGATGTGCTGGCCGAAGTGCAACATGTGCAGAAGGAGCGAGCCGAGGCGCATGCTCGCCGCGCAGCGCTGGAACAGTTGCAGAAGCGGGTTCAGGGGGACGGCAAATTGGGTGACTGGCTACGTCGGCATAAGCTGCACGACAGCCATCCCTTGTGGAAATCCTTGCATGTTGAGGCTGGCTGGGAAGATGCGGTGGAAGCCGTGTTGCGTGAACGTCTCAGCGCAT
>CAZZDF010000025.1:0-12532 GCA_964652915.1 uncultured Propionivibrio sp.
GAGGTCTGACGCGATGCATGCCGTCCCGTTCAAGGTTGTCATTCCGGCGCGTTACACCTCTACTCGCTTACCTGCCAAGCCCCTACTCGACCTCGGCGGGAAGCCGATGGTCGCTCGAGTCGCCGAACGGGCACTGCTCTCGGGCGCAGAAGAAGTGTGGGTCGCCACCGACCATCCGGAAGTCATGGCGGCCTCGACCGAACACGAACTATCCGTATTGCTCACGCGCACGGACCATCCCACCGGAACCGACCGCCTCGCCGAAGTCGTCGAGCAACGCGGCTGGGACGACGAAACCATCATCGTCAACGTGCAAGGCGACGAACCGCTGATCGATCCTGAATTGATCGCGCAAATGGCCCGGCAACTGGCCGACAGCGGCGCCGACATCGCCACGGTGGCCCACCCGGTGAATAACGCAGCAGATTTTGCCAATCCGAACATCGTCAAAGTCGTCTGCAAAGCGGATGGCGACGCCTTGTATTTTTCCCGCGCCCCAATTCCCTATGCACGCGACCATTTCGCCCAAAACCCGGGCATGGATTCGCTGCCGCCAGAGATGCCGGCTTATCGCCACATCGGCCTGTACGCCTACCGCGCCCGCTTTTTACGCGCCTACGCCCGTTTGACGCCATCGCCGCTCGAACGCGTCGAGGCGCTCGAACAGCTCCGAGCCTTGTGGCACGGCTATCGAATCAGCGTACTGATCACCGATCATCTGCCGATCCCCGGAGTCGACACCCCGGAAGACGCCAAACGCATGCAGGACTGGTTCCGCGCTCACTGAAAATCGTTTAAGCCTTCGGAAAATTGAATATAGTTGGCAATTCATGGACAATGGCGACCCCCGATAATGTACACTGGGTGCGTTCGGTCTAAACTTGATCCCAAGAACCACTCCGGAGGTAACAAAAGATGAAACTGATTCTGCTCGGCCCGCCTGGCGCAGGCAAAGGCACACAAGCAGGTTTCATCTGCCAGAAATTTCAAATCCCGCAAATCTCTACCGGAGACATGTTGCGCGCGGCGGTTAAAGCACAAACGCCGCTCGGGATCGAAATCAAGAAGCAGATGGATACCGGCTGCCTGATCTCTGACGAAATTGTTCTCGCGCTGGTCAAAGACCGCCTGGAAAAGGACGACTGTAAAGCCGGCTATTTGTCCGACGGTTTCCCGCGTACGTTACGACAGGCGGAATCCTTGCGGGAAAATGGCATCAAGCTCGATTACGTCGTGGCGATTCAAGTCCCTGATTCGGAAATCGTCAAGCGCATGAGCGGCCGTCGCGTACACCTCGCTTCGGGAAGAACCTACCATGTCGAATTCAACCCGCCGAAGCTTGAAGGCAAGGACGATGTCACCGGTGAAGAGCTGATCCAGAGAAGCGATGACAAGGAAGAAACCGTCCAGAAACGTCTGCAGATCTATCATGCACAAACGCGACCGTTGATCCAGTATTTCCAGGAATGGTACGCCACCGGCGACCCACTGGCGCCGCAACCGGTGTCAATCGACGGCACCGGCACCGTCGATGAAATCAAGAGAGCCGTTTTTGCCGCGCTGAACTGAACAATACAAAGCAACATCAGCAGCTGTGCCGCCAATCTCCGCGCCCGCCCGGCCTCATGCCCGGCGGGCTTTTTAACGTCGCTACTCGGCAGCGCGGCGCTTGAAATCCGCGAGACGGAATCCGGTCAGCCAAAGGGCAGCAAAGTAAACAGCGGCTCCGCCAACAACCAGCGCAGAAAGTCGCCAGAGCCGCGTCATCAAATCCCAACGCATCCAGTCGCCCTCCCCGCCCACAGCAAACCACAACGCGCCCCCCATCGCCAACATGGCCACCAGCAACTTGACGAAAAACAGCCACCAACCCGGCTGCGGCAAATAAATACCATGCTGACGTAATCCGCGGAACAATAGAAAAGCATTGAGGCAAGCCGCCAGACTGATCGACAGCGCTAACCCGGCATGCAGGAATTCTAGCCAATAAACCAGAATCAGATTCAACACCTGGGTAGCAAACAGGCTGATCAGTGCAATCTTGACCGGCGTGCGCACATTCTGCCGCGCGTAGAAACCGGGGGCCAACACCTTGATCAAAATCAGGCCAAGCAGCCCGACGCTATAAGCAACCAGGGCATCCCGCGTTCGCAAAACATCCTCGCCGGTAAAAGCCCCGTGATAGAAAAGCGTAGAGATCAACGGAATCGCAAGAATCGCCAAAGCCAGCGCAGCCGGTGCGGCCAACAGCAAGGTCAGGCGCAAGCCCCAGTCAAGCAAGCGGGAAAACTCGTCGAGCTTGTTACTTGCATGATATTTCGCCAGAGAAGGTAGAAGAATCGTCCCCAGAGCCACGCCGAGCATGCCGGACGGAAATTCCATCAGACGATCGGCATAGTAAAGCCACGAAACGGCCCCCGTACCGAGAAACGAGGCGATCATCGTGTTGATCAACAGACTGACCTGCGCGACTGAAACGCCTAGCACGGCGGGCGCCATCAAGCGCAGGATGCGGCGCACGCCCTCATCCTGCCAGCTCAGCGAAAAACGCGGCAACATACCAATCTTGTGCAAGCTGGGCAGCTGAAAGGCCAGCTGGATCGCTCCGCCAATAAACACCGCCCAGCCTAGCGCAATAATCGGCCGCTCAAAGAATGGCACGGCAAACAACGCCATACCGATGAACGACAGATTGAGCAATACCGGGGTAAAAGCCGGCACATTGAAACGACTCCAGGTATTCAAGATGCCACCGGAAAGCGCCACCAATGACATGAACAGAATGTACGGGAAGGTAATACGCGTCAGCTCGACCGTCAGCGCAAACTTGTCCGCATCCTTGGCAAAACCCGGCGCCGAAATGTAGACAAAAGCTGGCGCAGCCAGCATTCCGAGCAAGGTAACAAGCAAGGTCGCAAGAAAAAGCAAGGTCGCCACATGATCAACCAGCGCTTTGGTTTCAACTTCTCCACGCTTGTTTTTATACTCGCCAAGAATCGGGACGAAAGCCTGCGAAAACGCTCCCTCAGCGAACAAACGACGCAACAGATTCGGCAGCTTGAAAGCCACGAAAAAGGCATCGGTCACCATTCCCGCACCGAAAACTCGGGCGATCACGAAGTCCCGGACAAATCCGAGAATGCGCGAGAGCAAGGTCATGCTGCTGATGGTGGCTAGTGCTTTAAGCAGATTCATTCTGAAATTGCGACAGTTCGCGAGGCGAAAGAGGCGTCATCTTAGCCGTTTAACCGCGACAAGCAAAATCGCGATAAACATCGAAACAAGCGCAAATACGTCTTGCATCTGCCAATCACTATCTGTAAAATCTCGGCTTTTCGATTAACGCATTAGCTTTTTTAGGGATAGAAATTCATGGCCAACAGCGCACAAGCCCGCAAACGTGCTCGCCAAGCCGTCAAACAACGCGCCCACAACGCAAGCCTGCGCTCGACGTTGCGCACCGCCGTAAAGCGTGTCCAGAAGGCGATCGTTGCAGGCGACAAGGCTGCTGCTCAGAGCATCTACCAGGAATCGGTTTCGGTTATCGACCGTATTGCTGACAAAAAGATCATTCACAAAAACAAGGCTTCGCGCCACAAGAGCCGCCTGTCGGCTCAGATCAAAGCGCTTGCCGCCTGATCTGTTTTTGTCAAAATAAAAACGGCGCTTTCGGGCGCCGTTTTCTTTTCTGCGTTTCCTGCTTCTCTGCTCTCTCCGGTGCGCAAACGCACCGGCCACACTGGCTGCTGGATGTCTATTGAATATCCGCCCGGTGCGTACGGACCGTCTCGCGCACAATTTCAATCAAGCCCGCATCACCCTGCGTATCGACATGCTGTAAAAGCTCCTTACGCATCCGTGGCGCCCAGAATCTCCTGATGTGATTGGCAATATCCAGCAAGGCATGTTCACGATCGGGCATCCCCGCGTAAAACGAGCCGATCTGATTGGCCATCTGTATCAATTTATTCACGTCCATCGACTTATTCTCCCCTTTCAAGCAAGCGCTCCGGATGCGCATATACGACGTAACTCTTCTGACGCACAAAACCGAGCAAAGTAACACCCGTCTCCTGTGCCAAGGCAATCGCCAGACTCGTCGGCGCCGAAATCGCCGCCAGCATTCCAATTCCTAGTGTAGCGGCTTTCTGAACAATTTCGACACTGGCACGGCTAGTGATCAGCACAGCCCCCGTCGAAACCTCCAGACGCGCCCGCAAAACAGCACCGATCAGCTTATCCAGCGCATTATGCCGACCAACGTCCTCGCGCACGAAAACGATCTTGCCCGCATGATCCATCCACGCCGCTGCATGCGTCGCGCCGCTTTGCTGCTGCATCACCTGATACTCATGCATCGCGCGCATACCGGCCAGCACAGCGGCCCCGGAAAAACGCGCCACGCTGCCCACCGGCGCCGGGTGACGCACAGCCTGCTGCAGGGTTTCCGTGCCGCACAGACCGCAGCCCGTTCGGCCGGTAAGATTGCGCCGAAACTCCTTGAGCGCGACGAATCGCTCGGAGGAGATACGTATGGCAATTCGCAGCCCTTCCGCCGCACAAAAGACTTCGCTTTCGTAAAGCTCCGCAGCATTCTTCAAAATGCCTTCGCTGACCGAAAACCCCAGCGCAAAGTCTTCCAGATCGTGCGGCGAAGCCATCATCACCGCATGTGAGATCCCGTTGTATTCCAGTGCGACCGGCGCTTCGACCGCGACCGTATCCTCACCCCGCGCACAAACGCCGTCATGCCATTTTTCGACATGGACGGCGTTCAGTGCCTTCAATTCTCCAGACAGCGAATCAGACATGGGCGACACACATCATTGCTCACCCGCCACCGCATCCTCGCTTAACAACTGCAATTGCTGCTCGGAGAAACGACTGTATTCCTGCTGCCATTGCGAGGCCGCCGGCGAGAGCATCACCTGCACGGCAGTCACCTTGTATTCCGGACAGTTGGTCGCCCAGTCCGAATTCTTGGTGGTAATCACGTTGGCGCCCGATTCCGGGAAGTGGAAAGTCGTATACACCACGCCCGGCTGAACCCTTTCGGTAATCGTCGCCCGCAAGGTCGTATGCCCGGCACGCGACTTGATGCCGACCCAGTCGTTTTCCTTGATGCCGCGCTCCTCGGCGTCGCGTGGATTGATTTCCAGACGGTCTTCCGGGTGCCACTTGGAGTTATCGGTACGGCGGGTCTGCGCACCCACGTTGTATTGCGAGAGTACGCGACCGGTCGTCAGGATCAACGGATACTTCGGCGTCACCTTTTCATCGGTCGGCACGTATTGCGTATTGATGAACTTGCCCTTGCCGCGCACGAAATGATCGACGTGCATGATCGGTGTACCTTCCGGCGCGGCGTTATTGCACGGCCACTGGATACTGCCGAGCTTGTCGAGCTTCTCGTAGGTCACCCCGTGGAACGACGGCGTCAGCGAAGCAATTTCGGCCATGATATCCGACGGATGGTCGTACATCATCGGGTAACCCAACGCGTTGGCCAGCGCCACCGTCACTTCCCAGTCCGACTTGCCGGCCTTTGGCGGCATCACCTTGCGCACGCGGGAAATGCGGCGCTCGGCATTGGTAAAGGTACCGTCCTTCTCAAGGAACGAGGAACCTGGCAGGAACACATGCGCGTACTTCGCCGTTTCATTGAGAAACAGATCCTGCACGACGATGCACTCCATCGCGCGCAGCGCCGCGGAAACGTGCTGCGTATCCGGGTCGGACTGAACGATATCCTCGCCTTCGCAATAGAGGCCCATGAAGCTGCCATCGAGCGCGGCATCGAGCATGTTCGGAATCCGCAAACCCGGCTCGGGATTGAGAATGACACCCCAGGCGTGCTCGAAACGCATACGCACGGTGCTATCCGATACGTGACGATAGCCGGGCAGCTCGTGCGGGAACGAACCCATGTCGCAGCAGCCCTGCACGTTGTTCTGGCCGCGCAGCGGATTGACACCGACGCCCTCGCGACCGACGTTGCCGGTGGCCATCGCCAGATTGGCAATGCCCATCACCATCGTCGAGCCTTGCGAATGCTCGGTCACGCCGAGACCGTAATAGATCGCGCCATTGGGTGCCTTGGCGTACAACCGGGCGGCTTCGCGCATATCCTCGGCAGCAACGCCGGTAATCGGCGCCATCGCCTCCGGCGAGTTCTCCTCCCGAGAGACAAATTCCTTCCAATCGGCAAACGACTGCTCATCGCAGCGCTCGGCAACGTAAGCCTCGTCGCACAAGCCTTCGGTCACGATTACATGGGCCAGTGCGGTAATCAGCGCGACGTTGGTTCCCGGACGCAGTTTCAGGTGGTATTCGGCCTGAACGTGCGGCGACTTGACCATCTCCGTCGCCCGCGGATCAACGACGATCAGCTTGGCACCCTCGCGCAGGCGGCGCTTGATGCGCGACGCGAAAACCGGGTGCGCGGCCGCCGGATTGGCGCCGATGACCATGATCACGTCGGATTTCATCACCGAGTCGAAAGTCTGCGTTCCAGCCGATTCGCCGAGGGTCTGCTTCAAGCCGAACCCGGTCGGCGAGTGACAGACGCGGGCGCAGTTATCGACGTTGTTGTTGCCGAATGCCGCGCGCACCAGCTTTTGCACCAGATAGGTCTCTTCGTTGGTACACCGCGAGGACGTAATCCCACCGATCGAATCATTGCCGTAGGTGTTCTGAATCCGCCGGAACTCGCTTGCCGCGTAGGACAGCGCTTCTTCCCAGGTGACCTGCTGCCACGGATCGGTGATCTTCTTGCGGATCATCGGCTTCAGGATGCGCTCATGGTGGGTCGCGTAGCCCCAGGCGAAGCGCCCCTTGACGCAGGAATGGCCATGATTGGCATGACCGTCCTTGTTCGGCACCATGCGCACCACCTGCGTGCCTTTCATTTCGGCCTTGAACGAACAACCAACGGCGCAATAGGCGCAGGTCGTCACGATGCTGTGCTCGCCGCGTCCCCGGCGCGTCACATTCTTTTCCATCAACGTCGCCGTCGGACAAGCATCGACGCAGGCGCCGCAGGAAACGCACTCCGAACCCATGAAACTCTCGTTCTGGCTCACCGCGATGCGCGAATTGAAGCCGCGACCGTCAACGGTCAGAGCAAAGGTGCCCTGAATTTCCTCGCAAGCCCGCACGCAGCGGTTGCAGACAATGCACTTGGAAGGATCGTAAGAAAAATACGGGCTCGACTCGTCCTTGACATCCTTGAGGTGATTCTTGCCCTCGCTGCCGTAACGAACCTCGCGCAAGCCGACCACACCAGCCATGTCCTGCAGCTCGCAATCACCATTGGTCGGACAGGTCAGACAATCGAGCGGATGGTCGGAAATATACAGTTCCATCAGGCCGCGCCGCATCTCGGCGAGTTTTGGCGTTTCCGTCTTGACCTTCATCCCCGCCTCGGCCGGCGTGGTACACGAAGCCGGATAACCTTTACGCCCTTCGATTTCGACCATGCACATCCGACACGACCCGAAAGACTCCAGACAATCCGTCGCGCACAACTTCGGCACATTGATGCCCGCTTCTGCCGCCGCGCGCATCACGGACGTCCCGGCCGGCACGGTCACACTGACGCCATCGATTTCGAGCGTCACGCTCGTTTTCGAGGCGCTTGGCGGCGTACCGTAATCAAAATCTTTTAACGTATTCATGATGCAATCCTAGAAATTCCACATCAATCAAGGCATGCCATCGCGCACGCCAAACTCTTTACTTGCTCTGGCCGTGCTGGTAACGGTCGCGCAAATCCTTGAGCAGCAAACGTCCTTCGATACCAAAGTCTTCCGGGAAGTTATCCAGTGCCGAGAGCACCGGGTACGGTGTCATTCCGCCCATCGCGCACAAGGAGCCGTAAGTCATCAGATCGCACAGGTCGCGCAACAAATGAACGTCCTGTTCGAGATTTTTTCCGGCAACGATCTTGTCGATCGTCTCGATGCCGCGAGTCGATCCAATGCGGCATGGCGTACACTTGCCGCAGGACTCCACTGCGCAGAACTCCATCGCATAGCGCGCCTGCCTGGCCATATCGACGCTATCGTCAAAGACCACGACTCCGCCATGGCCCAAGGTACTGCCAATCCCGAGAAAGGCCTCGTAATCGAGCACCGTATCGAATTTCGATTCCGGCAGATAGGCGCCCAAAGGACCGCCGACCTGAACCGCGCGCATCGGCCGGCCGCTCGCTGTCCCGCCTCCGAACTCATCGAGCAAACGCCGCAGGCTGACACCGAAGGCCAGCTCGACCAGACCACCGCGCTTGATGTTACCGGCCAGTTGCATCGGCAGCGTGCCGCGCGAACGCCCAACGCCGTAATCCTTGTAAAACTCTGCACCGCGCGAAAGAATGATCGGCACCGAGGCAAAGGAAAGCACGTTGTTGATCACCGTCGGCTGCCCGAACAGGCCAGAAAGAGCCGGCAGCGGCGGCTTCGCGCGCACCGTGCCGCGCTTGCCTTCGATACTGTTGAGCATCGCCGTTTCTTCGCCGCACACATATGACCCGGCACCGACACGCACTTCCAGATTGAATGCGCGACCCGAATCGCAGATATTGTCGCCCAGGTAACGATGCTTTCGAGCCACCGCAATGGCCTCGTTCAATACCGTAACCGCATGCGGATACTCGGAACGTACGTAGATATAGCCCTGCGTCGCGCCCACGGCCAGCCCGGCGATGGTCATACCTTCAATCAGCATGAGCGGATCGCCTTCCATGACCATGCGGTCGGCAAAGGTTCCGGAATCGCCCTCGTCCGCATTGCACACCACGTATTTCTGCTTGGCCTGCGCATCGCGCACGGTTTTCCACTTTATCCCCACCGGGAAAGCCGCGCCGCCACGCCCACGCAGGCCGGAATCCATCACCTGCTGAATGACCTTCTTCGGCTCCATGCCCAAACACTGCTGCAAGCCAGCATAGCCTTCATTCTCGACGTAATCGTTGAGCGATACCGGGTCGATGATCCCCACCCGCGCAAAGGTTAACCGCTGCTGGTTCTTCAGGTATGGAATTTCCTCGGTCAGCCCCTGAGCCAGCGCATGCGCACCGCCTTTCAGGAAATCGGCATCGAACAAACCAGCCACTTGATCGACCTCAACCGGGCCATAGGCAACCCGCCCGCGCTCCGTTTCCACTTCAACCATCGGTTCCAGCCAATACAAGCCGCGCGAACCGTTACGCACGATATGCACATCGATCCCGCGCTTTTCGGCTTGCTGAGTAATTTCAGCAGCAACGGCTTCCGCCCCCAAGGCCAGCGCGCCGGAATCGCGCGGCACATAAACCCGGATCGGCGCGCTCATTTCTCACCCCGCCTGTCTTTTAGCACGCGGTCAAATTTCTCGGGACTCACGCGGGCATGCACCTCATCGCCAACCATCATCGACGGCCCGCAAGAACACTGACCAAGGCAATACACCGGCTCCAGCGTAAACTCGCCGTCCGCCGTCGTCTCATTGAAATCGCAGCCCAACGCCGCCTTGGCATGCTCGGCCAGAGCACCGGCGCCTACCGACTGACAGGCCTCGGCACGACACAACTGCACCACCTGCTTGCCAGCCGGCTGCTGCCGGAAATGGGTATAGAAGGAAATCACGCCATGCACTTCGGCGCGCGACAGATTAAGCTCATCGGCAATCAGCGGCACCGCACCGGCGGGGATATAACCAAGCGCGTGCTGAATCTCATGAAGAACTGGCAACAACGGACCGGGGCGCGCTTTGCCTTCGGCGACGATACGTTTAACGAGGTCGCCATCAAAAGGAACTTGATCACTCACACTGAAACTCCCGCGAATTTGGTCGAAAACTCTGGGTCAAAAAACTGCAGGCATTATATTGCCGCAGCACATTAATTAATATGCAAAGAGTTGCACAAATAAGAATCACACACCACTATCAGAGCCAATACACATTTACCGTTAACACCGAACAACAGTCAGAATATACCCCTGAAAGCATCAAAAATTCATAAAAACGTGCGACACCGAATCCGGTATAGTTCGCCAGCAAACAGACGGCCGCACCGTACGCACACACCCCGCGACGCCAGAGACTCCGCACCCACATCAACAAGAAAATTGCTTATCGAACCAGTGACAAGCTTTCACCGATATCGTTCCCGATTTTTGAAAAAACAGACCAATGATTCTTCAGCGCGCCACCACCCTCGTCCTTGCCAGCGTCTGTGCCATCATCACCTCCTGCTCAAGCGTTGGGCAAAAACAGACCTCCAGCAACAACGGCAAAGCACCGCAACAACTGGATTTCAAACTCGCCAGCGGCACCTACAGCTGCGAACAAGGACAGCGCATCGACATTCAGCGCAAAACAAACCAGATCAGCATCAACTGGCAAGGCAATCGCCACACGCTGCAGCGCTACGACTCAAGCTCGGGCTTACCAAAATTTGAAGACCGCCAGAACGGCCTGATGTGGATCGACCTACCGTGGAAAGGCGTGCTGATGGATACCAACAGCGGCCGCCCGCTGGCCAATGAGTGCAAGGTGGCAAGCCGTTGAAACCCGTTTGATCAGCCGTTGGGTTTGCAAACCTTCAGGTTTGCGAACGCGTTCAACCGTGGCAAAAGCAATATTCATCTTGCGCACAAAGTGCGCACCCTAGACGTCTTGATCCAGCCGGTTGCCAAGGAGTGTTGGAAAAAACAAAGCCCCCGTCATCCGGAGGCTTTGTCATCTTTCCACA
The DNA here is from genome assembly GCA_964652915.1 of uncultured Propionivibrio sp. Classification (GTDB taxonomy): domain Bacteria; phylum Pseudomonadota; class Gammaproteobacteria; order Burkholderiales; family Rhodocyclaceae; genus Propionivibrio. Next base: position 10,733 of record CAZZDF010000025.1, read on the forward strand.
TCAACCGGCAGGCAATAAATTCCTTCGCCTGCACGGTCGCTTTTCTAATCGCCTTACACCGACTCGACCAGCAGCTCCATCGTCTTGCCGGAAGCCGAAACGCGGTATTTCTTGGCTTTCTGCGGATCGACCGGAGTTGGAGCAGCGGCGGGCGCGGCGGCCTGGTTCGGGTCTTTCTTGGGCACGGAGATCTTGATGTTACCCTTGAGGAAGTCCAGCCCCTTGTTACCGCCCTTGGTGGCAAAAGCGCCGATGATGAAGATGTTTTCATCGGTCACCGGCAGGTTGTTTTCTTCCAGAATCTTCTTCGCTTTCGGGATGCCCGGCTCGAGCACTGCAATCGGATCGCCAGTAAATACGGGCTTCTTCATCTGCTCGGAAGCAATCTTGACGATTTCGGGATCGGGCGCAACCGGGGTCTTGCCGTAGTAGCCGAGCACCATGTTGCCGTAGCCGTCGGTCATCTTCTTCCACGGCCCCATCATCACGTTGGCGTAGGCCTGCTGGAAGTAGAACTGCGACACCGGCGTCACCGAGGTGCCGAAACCGCCGCGCGCCACGCATTCGGCCATTGCCGTGATCACTTCGGGGAAGCGGTGGAAGGTCTTGGATTCGCGCATCATCAACGTGTTGGCCGTCAGCGCGCCGCCCGGCATCGGGCTGAAGATCACGTTGGTGTCGATGGCCAGCGCCTCGGGCGGGAACTCGTAGTCCTTGAGGCATTCCTTGGCGACGTTATTGGCTTCCATGATCTTGTCGACATTGATGTCGAGGTCGTAATCCGTGCCTTTCAGGGCGTGCCACAGCGAGAACAGGTCAGGCTGGGCCGTACCGCCGGACAACGGGGCGCGGCCGACGCAAACGCCGTCGCAGCCCGCTTCGATGGCCGCAAGGTATTGCGAGATACCGGTTCCGCAGGTTTCGTGCGAATGGATGCGCAACTCGACCTTGTCTCCCAACAGCTTGCGTGCGGCCTTGAAAGTCTCATGCACCTTACGCGGATTGGAGGTGCCGGAAGCGTCCTTGAAGCAGACGCTGGTAAACGGCACGCCGGCGTCGAGAATCTGGCGCAGGGTATTGACGTAAAACTCGGCGTCATGCGCGCCGGAACAACCACGCGGCAGTTCCATCATGGTGACCACGACTTCATGTTCCAGCCCGGCATCGACGATGCACTTGCCGGAGTAAATCAGGTTATTGACGTCATTCAAGGCGTCAAAGTTGCGGATGCGCGTCATGCCGTGCTTTTTGAACATCTTGGCGTGCAGGTCGATCATGTCGGCCGGCTGCTGCTCCAACGCCACGACATTGATGCCCCGCGCCAGGGTCTGCAGGCAAACGTTCGGGCCGACTGCCTTGCGGAAAGCATCCATCATGTCGAAGGCCGATTCCCCGCAATACAGGAAGGGCGCCTGGAAACGCGCGCCGCCGCCGGCTTCAAAGTGGGTGATGCCCGCAGCGACCGCTGCCTCTACCGCCGGCATAAAATCCTTGGTGAATGCCCGCGCGCCGAAAATCGACTGAAATCCGTCGCGGAAGCTGGTGTCCTGGAACAATATCTTCTTGGTCATGATGCCCTCGATTGGAATGGAATACGAACGGGCTTATGATATATCAGAGCGCTAGCCAATAACTCGAAAATCCAACACAATGGCAGAAAACGGCAATCCAGAATTTCGACACCCGCTGCACGGCGGATGATCCGACCCGGCTTTTACCTTCCTAGAAAACCAACCTTGGAGCATTTATGGCAATACGCACCGACCTGATGGACGAGCTGATGGCTCGCCGGAAAGAGGC
>CAZZDF010000026.1:0-12370 GCA_964652915.1 uncultured Propionivibrio sp.
AATTTGTCTCGTAGGTGCCAACGGAATTGGCCAACGTCACCATGGCGTCCCCTTGGACTTGAGCGTTTTCTTCGCGAACTGCGTTTACTTTTGCCCACAAGCCCCAAGCTGTCGCTATCATGACGATGGTCATGACGATAGAAAGCTCGATCAGTGTGAAACCACGTTGTTTGGTCATTCCGATCACCCGTATTTTTTGCTGCTGCTTAATTGTCCGACATGTCTTTGCAATTTCAAGAGGGTAGAAAAAAGGTTTTCCGGTACTAGACCGAAAAACCTTTTCCGATACCTGTTACTGCTTACTTACCCACGTCGTACGTAATCGAGTTATTTGCTGTCCCACATGCTGTACCCAGAGCAGCAATATCCAGTGCAGCGCCATCGGCCTTGACGATCGTGCCACCACCGGCAGCTCCGCCGTTGGCGCTATCGACATAAATTCTCCGCATCAGACCGGCAACGCCCTGAATAATCGCCTTGCACTCACGCTCCGAGACGTTGGTGTAAACCAAACGCACGATATCGTTTGTCGCTGACAGATTGGCCACTGCCAACGTAATCGTACCGCCCCAACGATTGGTCGCCGTTGCTGCGCCAGCACCTGGGATCGTCACGCGCTCTGCTGGGAATGCATTCAAGCGAATAACGGCGTCCAGCGTTGCGCCGGCATACGTCGGAGCGTTTGAATACGCCTTTTGGATATTAGACAGAATGCTTGGCAGCTCCTGCATTTCGGCGTTAGCCCTATTGTTGGCCAAGACAGCAGGCACAACGGCCAGAGCAATAACCAGAATGACAGCCCCAATCGCTACAACGACGGCCAGTTCGACCATCGTAAACCCCCGCTGAGCCATGTCTTTCCAATTCCTGATACGATTTTTCATTGAACCTCTCCTAATTCAAAAAATGCCGCAAACCTTCTGTTCGGATTCGCGGCAAAATCCGAACAACAACACAAAACGATTACTTAACAAACGCCTGCGATCTAATAGCTGTTTGTGCTTCCTGCGCCGTAAGCAGCGTGCCGGTGATCATGAACATCATGGCTGCGCCGCACAGCAGAATCAGAACCCTGTTTAATACTGTGGCCGCCGCTGCCATGAATTCGGTCAGCTTGTCGATGGATGACAATCCCACTTTGGTAAAGGCCACCACCACTTCATTGCGCGACCCGAAGTTAATGATGCGATCCATCAACGTCCGATTGAAAATGCCGGTATCGAATGCTTTATACGGCTGATCGGCTTCGCTATCGAGACGTAACTGGATACGATTAATATGCCACCGCATCCAGGGCGTCGCGCGCCGTGCCAATGCCCGCAAGCTTTCGCTCAACCCCATTCCCGATTGCATTAACGAGGCCAGGGAAACCAAAAAAATACTGCCGTTGAAGTCTCTATAGATCGAATAAAGCGGCACGTAGTTATCAAACCGGGAGCGCCACTTCCCTGTCCAGCGCTTGAGCGACCACAGGTAAAGCGATAACACCAGAATTCCGATAATGCCCAGCCAAATTCCGTAACCTGTCACAATTTGCGCGACGGTATAGAGCACTTTGCCAACCATCGGCCAGGTTGACGGCTTCATGATCTGAACCAGAATCGGCACTAAAAAATAGGAGTACCCGCAAAGCATGGCGATAAAAAGCAAGCCAAAGAAAGCCGGTCCGGCCACAGCCTGCCGCAGCACACTTCGCATTTTGTTGCTTGCGACAATTGATTTGCTCAGAAACCTGAGCCCCTCGATCATGGCACCGGATTCCTCCGCCGCTTCAAGTACCATGACATCGCTGTCCGGAACGGTGCCCAGCAGCGATTGGGAAAACGAACGGTCGTCGAGGCGATACAGCCATAACTGGTAGATCGGCAAAATGACGTCCTTACGCACCCTTGCCTGCTTCTCCAGTATCTTGATCTGATCGACCAGCACCGCCCGATCTTCGAGCGCTTCCGCCAAATCTGCATAAAAGTCTGCACGTTTAGAGGAAAAGCTCCACTTGGCCAACCCCATCAGAAATTTGTTTTGCAGTGACATGGTGTCTGCTACCTATCCCAGTGACTTTCCGTTATTGTCTAGCTACGTACGTTTTTTTTCGCGGACTACAAACACCGTTTTTACGGCTTATTTTTCGTCTTCTTTCCGGCGTCGCAAATCGTAAACCTCGTACATTTCCAGCGGCTCGAAGTATTCTTCAACCACCAGCGGATCAACCTGACCGATATGAGCTTTGTATAGCGCATGTTCCAGCGCGGTTTTGCCCGTGGTATCCGGATCGGTAAAGGGAGTCATTCGTGTATGTCGCCAGTATTCTTCTGCGGCGATATCATCCGCTTCGCGCAGCAACCGCCGCAGATGGTTGTCCGGCACCACAATTTCCGCGGCCACCGTGACACCTTTGCTTCCCATGTGGTCACAGAACTCGCATCCTTCGGGATGGGTGACAAACAGGGTCTCCGGGTCGAGGCCAAATTTGTTACGCAATAGTTTTCGGAAATCATCGCTAACCCAGTCTGCTTTGGACATCGGAACCTTGCAGTGTGGACAAAGGGCTGGCACCAGCCGTTGATACACCAGCGCAGAGATAAAGTTCTTGGACCCCAGTGTGTCGCGTGGCAGTTGCAGTTCGGACGAAGTAAGACGCTGCGGAATATCGATAGCCGAAGACGCGTGTACTGTTGTTAGCCCCTGGTGTCCGGTTTGAATGAAGGTTTTGAACAGAGAGCAGGTTTCCTGATCGCGGATTTCACCAACCATCAGAATGTCCGGGTCGGCGCGCAATACCACACGCAAGGCAGCGGTAAACGCCTGTGACGAATCCTTGTCGTTGGTATCCCGTTGCACCGAGATCTGGGTAACACCGAACATCTTGTATTCGACGGGATCTTCTACCGAATACTGTTTGTACCGTTCCCGATTCGGAATGGTGGTCATCAACACTTTGAGGGTTGTCGATTTTCCCGATCCGGTAACTCCGGCGATAACGATCGCGCCGATCTTGATGCGAGCCGCCAGACTCAGTTGTTTTTGCTGCACTTCCGAATAACCGAGCTCGGCGAGCGTCCGGCGTGATTTTTTGTCGTCATCATCATCGGTCGGCAGCAGACGTACAATAACGTCCAGCCCTCCGCTGGCCGGTACTGTCTGATAACGAAGTTTATAGTGCTTGCCGTTTAGCAGTGTGGATATCGAACAGTTCTGGGCTGTTCGTGGATTGAACGTCGGTGTCGAGCGAGAGGTTTGTTCCGCCAGTTTTGTATACGCGACACCGACCGCCTGATACGTATTGATGGCCGGTATTTTTTCCTGCAAGTGCAGACTACCGTCAATACGAAAAAGTATTGCCGCCGAGTCGACGCGGTGATCGTCTCGAATCACAAAATGCACATCCGATGCATTTTTGGCTTCACCTGCGGCCATGTAACGGTTAAACAGCGTGATGGACAAGGCCTGCTCGCGTTCGTCACGATCTTTTTGCTGATGCCGGGCATGGGTTAAGGATTTGCTGGCTTTGTTGTACAAGGCCAGCAACGTAGCCGTCGTTGTTGTGGCTACTTCAACCAGCGGGAATTCCCTGCGAACATTGGCATACAGCGAAGCATAGTCGTGTTTGTTATGCGCCTCTTTCGTAACCAGAATCATGGCCAACGTTTCCGAAAGGCCGATAACCGCTAGTTTGTCACGCAATCCCTCACTGAGCGTGAAGCGTTCGCCCATTGCACTAAGCAAGCGCTCATAGGCAGGCAAGTCATTGGCCGTTTCGAAATGCACGGTTTTGGCATGGCTGTGTACGGAGGGCTCGTGCATTTGCACAACCGCCGTGCGCGACGGGGGTGCCACGGACGATTTGCGTGGCGGACTTGCTTCATCCCTTTTGCTAAAGTATTTGCTGATCATCTTGCTGTCGCCGTATTCGCTGGAGCGGCCGCTTGCTGATTTATCGGCGCTGGCGCCGCGGGTTGTACGGGCGCATTAACGGTTGTCGAAATGGACATCGCATTACCTGCCGGCGTTGCTGCTTGTACCGATGCGGTTGTCGCTGTTGCTGCCGGCAAGGCTGGTACGGGCGCTGCCGCAGCGGGGACGGCCACCGGGGCTGGTGCTGGCGTGCCCAAGGGCGCCGCCGCTTGCGCCGCCGCAAGATAAACCGATTCGCGGCGCGCAACGGCCTTGCCAACATACTTAACCATAACCGCTTGTGTCGGTGTCAGTTTTTCCACACTCCAACCCGCGGCTTTGGTTTTGCCCCCCGGTTCCAAAGTAATAATTGCGCCCTGGAATAAAAAATCGGCTTTCAGCTTATCTCCCACGCCGTATACGGACACTAGCGTCAACACGTCATCTGCGTTTTTCTCCGTGATTTTTGGTGCGGCGGCGACCGTTGGCTGGCTGGTTTCTCCAAGCGCCCGTTTTCTTGCCTCTGCCAGATCCGCATCCATTTTTGCGCGGGCAATTTCGGACTGTTTGAGCGTGCGCTCGGTTACGGTCATCACCTGTGCTGATACGAGCACGGGAGATAGCGCAAGCAAACAGGCAATGACCATCAATTTTTGATTAGCGCGCAACATAATATTTCCCTTCTACTTGTATGGCGAGTTCGTAATTTCGGGCGTTCATCGTGATCGACGTAATGGTCATGCTCGGCGGCAAAGACCATAAAAAATCCATACCGACCCAGCCTCCTGTCAAACGCCAGCTCCCTTCTTTTACCGGGTTTTTCAGGACGGATTCCGTGATTGGCGGGTTGTCTGGCGGTAATGGCGGTACCGCAAACAAGGTGGCCGGATCGATGCGCAAATCCACGCCAATGAACTTCAGTCGCTGCACTTGCGATCCCATGGACACCAAAAAGTCGTTGGAACCCGGAAGCATTTCTCGTTTGACGCCAACACTCTTGCTTGCCTCGGTAGGCATCGAAGAAACGACCGTCTGAAAATCGCTGCGATAGGCTGCCGACCAAGTCTCCGGCAACGACGCTTTGAAATCGTCGAACGTGCTGGCCAGATAGATCTCAGGCATCCATGTCAATGAGCAGGAGTCGATCTGACATACCGCAACATCAAGATTCCATCCCCCAAAATACAAGGGCAGAGCGCTGATGAACGGATAGAGCACCCGTGCCGTATCCGGTGCCAGAGGCCCTGCCTCGGCCAATGCTTTGGTGACACTGGCCTCATAAGCGACATTGGGATCGATTTTCTTGCTTTGTTGTTTTCGTAGCTCTTCCTTTTGATATTGATCGTAGGCATACCAACCACCCATTGAACCTATCAACAAAACAGCCAGAAACACCAGCGCGACTGTCGGCGGGAATGCCGGTTGAAATATGGCCGCTTTAAATTCCTTGCCTTCGAGTTTTTCTTCCTCGAAGTTAAACTGCTGGATTTCTGCAAGATAGGGACTGTCGGAAAAAAGCCGGGGTTCTCCTGCACACAGCACCGTACCGGACAAATCCCCCAGCGAATTTACGAACTGCGCGATACGCTGACTAACGGTGGCGACCGATCCACAAAAATCGTATCCCACCATGGGCAAACCATCGCGGAAGCAAATGGCCGCGGCAGAGCCGTCCGGGAACAGGAACGCAAAAACCGCATTTTCTATGTCCGGACACAGTTGCAAAATCATCGACGCTGCTGCCTTGCATTGCCCCCGAGTATCTGGTTTCGGAATCAACCCGACTAGCGGCAAACTGCCTTCACGCGCAATGGTGACGTAGTATTTGGCCTGATTATCCTTGGCTAGCGTGCGGATTTCGTTGATTTGCGATGCCGCACCCGGCAGGGTGGTCCACAAAACCCCGAATGCCAGTTTTGATTTGCCGTAGCGAACGACTTTCACGATCAGGCTCCGTCAACAATAACCGGGGTAATCATGATGACAATGGATTCTTTCTTCTTCTTGCCAACAATCGACCCCCCCAGCCCGACCGAGCCCGCTATCCCGCTTTGATCATAGTCGTAACGATCACGCTCGTATCCGGTGAGCACCAACGTATTCCCTGCTCGCAAGGCCACCCGTTGAACAAACTGTACGCCATTAACATCGGGGGTTTGAATCATCTGCTGGGTCGATCCAGAACCGGTTGATACGGAACCGATGCGCTGCAACTCGGACATATCAATCGAAAACTGTAGCAGGACGTTGTTATTGTCGAGTATGGTCGGCAAGAAATTGGCAAGGAAACCGGTCGAGACTTGCCCTGGCTCCAGCCCCGGCAAAGACACGCCGCCAGTGCCGCCAGTACCGGCGGTTGTGCGCGCCAGATACGATTGTTGGTTGGTGACCCCAATGGGTACTGGCTGACGGTTGAGCGTCATCGCTGACACCGTTTGCAAACGCGCCACCTTCCCTGAGCCTTCAAGCGCTCTGACAAAAGCTTCCGAACCGTTGTAATTGCTCCATCCGGTATTGCTGGTTGCGGGAGCCAGCACGGACATTCCCAGGGAACCGGCTGCGGCTGTCGTCAACGTGGAAGGTGAAATCAGACTCAAGGTAAATTGCGGAATTAGCTGAGAGAACTTGGTGTAGATGACATTCCAATCGACGCCGGCTTCAACATTCTCGAGACTGGTTACCGAGTACATCTCCAGCTTGATCGCGATCTGTTTGGTCAGCATCGCGTTTTCCATCGTGATGATTTTTTCCGCCATGTCGACCACATCTTTCGTATCCGTGATCGTTACCGCGCCGGTCGACTGCGAGATATGGAATTTGCCGTTCGGCGACTTGATTGATTCGAGCGCCTTCTGAATGCCGTCCCACACGGAAAACGCCGAATTCATCTTGACCTGACCATCGGCAGAAAACCCGCTGGTGGTTCCCGAAGACCCGCCTTTGCCAAGACTGGCGGTGACGGTGGTATCTCCGGGCGTTGCTTTTATGTGAAAGCTCTTGGTCACCAGACGGGAATACATGATCCCATTCACTTCGCTGTATTCCCAGTTGATGCCAAATCGGGAGGCTACAAGATTCAATAAATCGATCAATGGACCGGTGTAGTTCAGTTCGATTTCATCCGCGCCGCTGAGCGACTGATAGGCTCCGGCGCCCAACATGCCCATGCCCGGCAACGGCGGCAGCCCGGTCGTTGGTACCGCCGGCAGGTTCGATGCTGGCGCCATCATCGGCATTGCCGCCGCACCACTGAATACGTCTGGTTTTAGTGCGACCGGGATGCCGGTCACTTTGGTAATCCTTTCCGCGACCGTTCGCATGCCCACCCGGCCCGGGAAAATGAACGTCACGTCTTTCGAAAATGCCGGCGGCAGTTTCGCTTCCTGCGCCAAAGGCACCGCCTTGTTACCCAGCCATGACCCGCTCACCTTTTTAAAAACCGGGCGCGGCGGAACCTTGTCGGGAACCAGCTCCTGATTCTTGACACGAATCAGCGTTGCTGTGTCCGAGTGCATTTGATCCACATCATTTTTCATTTTTTCGAAGGCACACCCGGAGACGGCCACGGCCATAATCATCGCCAATACTTTTTTCATTTGGGTTCTCCTTGCGCCTGTCGGCTCATTTTTACGATGCGCACGACCTTGTTGTCGTAGCCTTCTGCTTCTACGGGAAACTCCGAAGCGGAAATCGCTTCAAGCACGGCACGTACCGCGTCTTCAAAAGTCCCACTGAACGTCGCTTCGGCATCGATGTTGATATCCTGCATCACATCCCACACCACGTTGTAGCCGGCCTCTTTCCCCCAGCGCATCAGCGTCCGCCGGATGGTTTTATCCGTGGTGCGCACCGTCCAGATTCGCGACTCCGTTATCACTGGTGAAGAGACCGCGTGACTGACCGCTCCCGCTTTCTTCCGCAAGGTCACCGTCTTGCCCGCGACATCGATGTCAACATTGACTTGCGGCACGCTGGTCATTACTTCCTTGAGCACCGTAATCCACTCCTTTTTTCCCGTCCAGGAAACAGGTGTTCTCATCCAGGCTTCCACTTCAACCGTTTGCACGGAATACTTCTTGGGAACGATCATCGCCAAGGCCTCGCTCAATGGCTGATCCTTCCCCATCCCATAAGCGTGCTCGACGCGTCCTGGCTCGCTGTTGTAGATCTTGACCTGCGCATTGGCACTAAACGGATTGCTGTCGTCTGCTTCATCGACAAACCCCGCGTAACCAACGGACGCCACGCTACCAAGTAGCGCCAGCACGAATGCTTTCTTTTTCAAGTGAGTAGTCATCATTTTTTCTCGGGTTACTTGGTTGGCAATGGGCTGGACGATGCGTTGTAACGCAGCGTAATTTCGTTTTTCCGGTAAATCACATCGGCGCGCGTTCCCAGCTTTGCACCGATTTCTTTAAGCACATCGATCATCGGGTGATTGATATTGTTCAGGCTAAGGGGCAATGGCGTTGCCGTTCCTTCCGTCTTCAATGGCGCCATCCCGGCAGCGGCGCAAAGTTGTTCCAGAAAGACTTTGGCATCGGCATTCCCCACCAACGTCACGGCAGCCGGTGATTTGTACTTAACGGCAATGCCTGTCGGCTTGCAGATTGCTCCGACGCGGCTGACAACGACAACTTCAACCCCAATACCGGTGTTGCGTGCCGTGTCGATCGTGATGTTGTCGGCGGCCACACCCCGCTTGACAAAATAGCGCTTGACGGCCGCACCCCGCTCGGTGGCCAACTTTGCCGTTTCGGCATCCGGCATGATGCTGATGCTGTTCACTGCACTGGTATCCGGAACGATTTGCGCCAATTGTTCTGTAACCGTCGCTGACAGTTCACTCGAATTGGATTTGAAGCTGACCACAAAGGCCGATTCCTGCAATTGCTGTTCGTGTACGCACGCCTCTTTGTTTTCCTTAACCTGTGAGGGAGTTGTCACGACAGGCACGGGAGCCTTTGGCGCCGCCTCCACGGGTCGGGGTGGTATCACAGGACTGACTGGAGCTTGCGCTACCGTAGTAGTCGAAATGGTTTGCGCGGGGGCTCTTTTCTCGTAGATCACCTCGCTTCGCCCTTTTTTCCCTTCCACGGAAAAACTGTCAGGCAAACCCCGGATAACAAAATAAGCACCTTCACGCTGGGCTACGGCTCCCACAATTCTCACATCTGCATCGGCTTCCGGATTGGGTTGCACAAAAACATTTGAGCCATCGTTAAATACCAGAATCGGCCTTTGCTTCCCTTGTCCTGTAATGCGATAGGAAAAGTCGAGCGGTTGCACGGCCAGCGCGACACTGGTTTGAGCCAGGCACGCCAAGGCGGTGATCTGAAGCAGTAATTTCACCGAGGCCCCCTTTGTGTAGTTAACCCGAGCATATTGAGATCCTTCATTCAACTCTGGTACGGCTGCAGAGCAATATCCTTGTTAACAATGATATTGAACTTGTGGCCTTGCCGAATCGTGATGGTTGGCGGAATGCGGGTATTGCGCTCATTGATACTGCGCGCGATATCCACCAGTATTTGCCCGGTCGCACTCGTCACATTCGATTGCATATTGCTGTTGTTGCCGTACGTAACGGTTGGCGTATTGTTGTTTTCGAACAGGGCGGCGAGTCCAGCGGTCATGAAGGACGCGAAAAACATCTTGAAGAAATGATTGTCGACGTCATCTTGTGCGCCGCCTCGCCCTTGGGCGTCGGATAGCGGCATGCCCTGCAGATTCACGGAGGTGCCGTTCGGGAAGATCATTCGCTGAAAAGCTGCCATGACCCGTTCCTGTCCGGGACGCACATCGTTATTGTACACTCCGATCAATCGTGACCCTTTGGGAATCAGCAACTTTTCTCCGCGCCCGGAGTCGTAGACATCCATGGAGACGATGGCGGTCAGTTGCCCCGGCATATCGGAATTGATTTCGGTAACGAGTGTTCCCGGAATGACGGTACCTTGCCCGACGACATACGGCACCATCTGTCGTTCCGGCATCAACAGCGGATTTCCGGCTTTCGCCATCTTGGCCTGTTGCGCTTCCTGCCATTTCACGTTCGAGTTCGACTGTTCTCCCGGTGCAACGCCTTGCGCCATAGGTTGCCCCCCCATCATTCCCGGCGGCATGTCGGACGAGTCCGCTGGCGGATTGGCCAACAGGTTCTCTTTCAACGCCTGCAGTTGGGCATATTTGGCGTTTGCTTCCTGTTTTGCCGGCGTGTTTTTCAGGGCGTCCAATTCCGCCATTCGCGCCTGCATCAAAGACGCCGGATTATTCAGATCCTTGGGGCGTGCTCCTGTATCGAAGGCCATGATGCCGGCCGTACGGATTTGCTCATCGCGCAAAGCCTGTTTATCCAATTCCTTTTGTTTGGGATCATCTTCTTTGGGTAGCGGCGGGCTGACGCCGGGGTAATAGGGTTTTCCATCGGCTTGCGGGACCGGCGGCAAAGCCTGCGCGACGGGAGGCGCTGGTGCCTTGGTCGTTCCTGTCAATGACGGAGGCACCAGCGCACCGGGCGTATCTACCGTATTCGGCGTGCCCGTGACGGTTCCACCGTCCTGTCCTTTGACGATGCCCTCAAACGTTGTTTCATGGCCCGGCAAATCGATGTTTGCCGCATCTAATCGTTCCTGCTTTTCGGCGGCGGCTCGTTTGGCCTCGGCGTCCCTTTCCTTTTCCGGCGTGGTCAGCACAATGCCGACCACCGCCAGCAGGGCGATTCCCCCGGCCACCCAGAGGTGGATTTTCTTGAGTCTTGACGTCCTTCCTGTTTCCGGCCGATTAGGATCGGTCAGGGAGTCTTCAACGCTCGGAATCCTTTCCATGACTACCGCCTCGCCCACGGCCAGAACGAGCGAGTGCCTGGCGCCTTGTTGTTGGTGATGACGATTTCTGTTTCACCAGACTTCATCAGGATACGCGGAACGATTCGTTGCACCACGATGAACTGACCACGCATATTGTAGTTAAGCAATTCGGCTGGGCCACTTTCCGGCTTCAGGAACACTGCAGGCATTTCTTGCGATTTGGAGAGTCGTATCCATGTGAATTTTCCGTCGTCAAATACTTGTGACGGTTTCCACTCTGCCTCTCCATCCATGCTGTAGTCGAAATTCAGCTTGTCCAGTGCAACGTTGGGCGTGACGACCGTTTCTGCCAGACGCGCCTCTTCGGCATCGGCCCGTGCCTTCACCTGCCGCGCCACTTCCTGCTGGAACACCACGATATCGGGGTAATCCCAACTGACGCGTTGATAAAACTGTCCATTTTCTGGACCGGATCTCAGTGTGAGCTGGTAAGTGCGCTTACTGGTGACAATCGTCGCCGTTGTCGCAATGTTCGGGTGGATTGGTTTAATGAAAACATGCCCCGGTGTCTTGGAGACGATCCACTGTGCTGTGTCGCCGACGGCCATGGCCGTAACCTCCTCATCCGGATGAAAGGTGATGTCCGTTACCGATTTGGTGCGCGCCAGTACCGTGAAGGTGTTGTTCGCATCATAGGTAAACACGACCAGTCGTGTGTCCGACGGCATGGGGATAGCGGCGGTCTCGGCAAGAGCCGGCAGCGCACAACAGCCGATGGTCAGGGCGATAAACGCAGGTGCGATCTTCAAGTGATTTCCTCTGTAATGGCAAAGTGCGTAATGAACAAACCTACCGGGTTAAAAATGATGTCTTTCTCGGTGACCGGCGGGACAACCTCAAAGTGGATAATGGCGGCATAACGTTTAATGACCGGATTGGTCGCGGCTTGCCGTTCTTCCGCAACAAATCGCACGTTGGCGATATTGTCCTTTACAAACGCGACCGACAAGATCCGGACTTGTCGCGTCAGGGTCTTTTGCTCACGCAACCGACGGAGCGGTTGCGTCTGATTCATAAAATCGGTGTATTCCTGAATGGCTTTGCCTCGCGTCAACGCAAAAGCCTGTCGCAAATTGTGTTCTGTAATGCCCGGATCAATCGTGATCAACTGTTCGATCCACTTGGCCAAGAAGTATTTTTTCTCCGGCTCGGCTGGCTTGTATTGTTGCGCCCGAACCGACGAGGCCGAGACTTCTCCCGTGTCTTTGTTGACGTTGATGACGTACGGTTCTACCGTCTTGAGCGGTAACATCATGGAATTCATGGTCATCGAAGCCACTAAGCCCAAACCAATCACCAATGCCACGACAAACCAGCGGTTCCTTTCCACCACCGGCTCGCCCATGCGTTCGAACCATTCTTGCTTCGCCTGCTCGTAGGCAGCATTGGGTACGTTGCCGATATCCCTGACGGACGGTTTCTTGAGTGATTTGTTAAACATTCTGGTTATCGATCACGAGACTTGGAATAGGCTAAATTAAGCCACAGCGCCTGCCGTATTTCGCCTACTTGAAACAGGGAAAAAACAGCTTATAAATTCCCTTCTTTTTTGGGGGCTTCGGATTTTCTGGTGTACAGACCCTGATTTAGCCCCTTGTTGGCCAATG
>CAZZDF010000027.1:0-5890 GCA_964652915.1 uncultured Propionivibrio sp.
AGTTCATCGAGTTCCTTGTCGGCGGCGCGGATGCGGCCGAATTCGGAGGTCAGGTCGGTGAGTTGCTCGGTATCGCCGCGCTCGGCAATCCAGCCGGCGCGCAGGGCGGGCAGGCCCTGGCGGATGTCGATTTTGGCCTGCGGGTCACCGTAAGGGCCGGAACAGTCGTAAACATAGATCGGGGGGTTCTTCTCGCCGCGAATGTTGCCAAATGCGGCCGTTGGTGTATCGGCCTGGCTGATCTCGCGCATCGGCACCTGAATGTCCGGGCGGCTGCCTTGCACGTAGATCTTGCGCGAATTGGGCAAAGGCTCGACAGCGGCCGCGTCGACGTGGGCGTCTGCGGCGAGGAATTTTTCGTTGGCGTTCATGGTGTTTCCTGGCAAATTGGCATGCCGCCGATGGTCAAACCGGCGTGAGAAAAATGGTCGGGCGGGCAAATGAGCTTGGGGGGCGAAAGGAGTGCGGCAATCGGCATTCGCTTCCCGGAACGGTAATACCCTTACGGTTTCAAAGGCTTATCGCAGTGCCAGCGTTGGCGCGGCGCCCTTGATGAGGCCGACAACGGTACTGGAATCGCCGGTTTTAGGCAAGATTGCGGGGCAAAACAGGCTGAAAACCGGTGACTATTTCGTGTGCGCTTAGCGTCTCGCCAGCCAGGCGGTGCGCAAGGCGGCCATAAGCGAGAGTCCTTGCGTCAGCGCGTTGGGCAGCAGGCCGGAGAGCATTTGCGGATTTTGCAGGATGCGCATGGCAAAACCATAGAGCGAACCGCTTTGAACCAGCGCCAAAGCGAGGGTTCCGAGTATCGTCAGGCGCGACATCCAGCCGCGCCGGTTACCGGCCAGCAAGCCGGCGATCAGGCTGAACAGCGCAAGCCCGCCACGCAGGTAGGCGTTGTTGAGGGCGGCGGGATCGCCGGTTCCATAGGCCGCAGCAATGTCGGTAGCGGTGGTGATGAAGACCGACCACGCCGAGCCGCGCAAGGAGGCTGAACCGGCCGCAATAGCCATGGGAACGGTACTCATGGCGCCGGGTATGCCGTTCGCGGCGATCATTGGCAAGATCGGCGGCAGCGTGTCGCCGACCACCACGTTCCAGCTGCCGGGCATGATGTTCAGTGGCGGTAGGGCTATGGAGGGCGGTGCCACTGGCGGAGGGCTAGGCGTCTCGGTGGCTGCGGCGGGAGCGGTCGCGGCGGTCGTCGCAGCGCTGTCCGCATCAAAGGTTTTGCCACATCCGCCGCAAAAGCGGGCGGTTGGATTGCGGGGGGCGCCGCATTCAGGGCAGAAGCGTTGGTTCACGTTAATCTCTCCTAGGACCGAATTCGCGATGCGCGTGTGAACATTTCTGGATTCCGTGTTCTGCCCTGACGGGCAGACCCGGAATGACGGCTCCAAGGGACTGGCTGACGTTCATTGCTGATCAGGTTCAAGAATTCCCGGAAAAGGTTAGGGGTGAGCATGGGCGGATTAATACTGCTTTCCGCAGCCGCTACAGAATTTTGCCCCGGGCTTTCTCGGGGTGCCGCAATCCGGGCAGAATTTGGGCGATGGCGGGCTTAGCGATTGCCCGCAATGCTGGCAGAAACGGTCGTCCGCTTTGATGCCCTTACCGCATTTCGGGCAGGCTTGTTGGCTGTTGGCGGGCATTTCCTCTGGTGCGGGCGGAGCTTGTTCAGCGGACGTTTGGCCAAGGCGCTCGCGCGCATCGCCGAGCAATTCCCAGAATTGCGGGTCTTCCGGGAACAGCGTGCCGGCCAGTGGTTCGAGAAGGGTGACGACGGCTTCATGCTCATTGTGCAGGGCATGGATTTGTGCTGCCAGAATCCACAGCCGGAGGTTTTCCTGCGGCGTGGTCAGCGCCATGGCCGCTTCGTAGGCTTCAAGCGCTTCGCTACGGTAGGCGAGTGCGTGCAGGGCAATGGCGTAATTGATGCGGGCAAGCAGATGTTGCGGCCGTAAACGCAGGGATAGCTCGTAAGACGGTAGCGAAGCTTCCTTCATGCCATGGGTGAACTGCTCAATGGCCGTGCGAAAAGCCAATTCGCCGCCTGTTTCGGCAAAGCGCGACGTTTTTTGTGGATATTCCTCGAGATAGGCTTCGAGTTCGAACAGGATGCGTTCGGGCTCGGGCGGGTTTGCCGCCTGAATCTCCGGAACGCGCGTTGAGTCGACCGGAAACAGGGCATCGCTCTGGCCGCACCACTCATTCAACGGCGCCGGCAATTCAATGAAGGCGTAGGTGCTCATGGTTTGACGGGCATGCGATAAATCTTGTTGAGGAAACTGTTGAGGTTGTGTCCGACATCCCGTCGGGTCATGCCGATGGCGGCGAGCTTGGCGTCGGCGGTGGCCGGCGACATCTTGCCATCGCTGACCTGCTTGATGATATCGATGCCTGCTTTCAGCTCAGGGGGCGGCGTAACCGGAGGCAGATCCGGGCGTGTTGTTCCCGGCCCGCGGTTCTGGTTGAGGAGATCAAGGCGGTTCTGGATCTGGTTGCCGTATTGTTTGGTGGTCTGCCGCATGCCTTCGGCCACAAAGGTTTCGTATTCTTCATGGGTTTTGGCCTCCCGCTCGGCCTTCTCGTACCACTCATTGGCCTTGAATTCAGAGGTCTGCCCGACGCCGGATGGATCGCTGAAATCGCCTGAGGGGTCTTTGACAGCGGTTTCGAGGTCGCTTGGGCCACGCCCGTAGGCGTCGCTGGCCACCCGGTCGGTGACCGTCTGATCCATGCGTTTGGTGAATTGCTCCGGAGTCATGTCCTTGTATTTGTCGCGGGTCTGCTGGGAAGCGCCTTCCAACGCGGTCTCCTTGAATTTGTCCGCGTAGACCTTGCCGGATTCCTTGGCCGGAATATCGACATACTCGCCGCCCTTGGCCTCGATGAATTTACCCGGGGTTTTCGGATCGGGAATCCATTCCCCTTTTTTGGCCGGGCGTTCATAGGTGACGTCGCGGTCGACCGACATCTTGCTCGGGTCTTTGGGGGGCGAGCCAGGCTTGGGTTCGTTGGTGATCGATTTCGGCCTTACGCCTTCTCCATACTTCTTGCCGAGTTCCTGGCACACCTTGCCGTCGGTCTTGTCGTAAATCTGTTTGAGCTCATTGTTGAGCTTGGTGCGTGTCTCGGCGGCTTCGTTGCCCTTCTGGCGATTGATGTCCCAGATGCCCTGCTTGTTGGCTTGCATCTCCAGGGTGGCATCGCGCAGCTTCTGCGGGTCGCCGCTCTTGGCGGCTTCCTTGGCCTGATCGATGATCGCTCGGCCTTCCTGTTTGCCGTTTTCCCACGCCTTTTCTCGCTCGATCCGGGAGGGCGGTTTGTCGCGGAAGCGATCCTCGTGGCGCTCGGGTTTTTGCGGCTTGTCGGGGCGCACCACTGATCCCGGCTCCGGATTCTTGCGCGGAGTTTTGGCCGGGTCGGCAGGTTTGCTCTTGTCGGTTGCACCGCCCTTGTCTTGCTGCGAGCCTTCGTTTTTCGTGGAGGACTTGTCCTGTTGGGCGGGTTCCTTGGTGGACGATTCCTTGTTGCTTGGCTCGCGATTCTTCTCTGGCGTCTCCTTGGTTTCGGTTTCCCCTTTTTGCCGGTCTTTGGTCATTCCTTCTTTATCTGTGGAAGAAGGATCATCGGGCGTTTTACCGGCGCTCTCCTTGTCGGTTCGTCGCGTGGAGGATTCCCGATCCTGGCCGGAGGAGTCGGTTTCCTGTTTCGAACCATCCGCTTCGGTACGACCATGGTCTTTGCCGGCGGGCTCCTGGCCTGAGGGTTCCTGCGGTGGTGATTCCTCGCGCGTGCTGCTGCCTTCGTTGTCTTGACGCTCCTTACCCGTTTCCCGGGTTTTGTCTGCAGATTCCTTGTTGGTTGATTCTTTGGTGGATTCTTTGTTCGTTGTTTCCTGCTTGCTGCCGCTTTGGTCGTTTTTCTCTTTCCCGGTGCTTTGCTGCCCGGATTCTTTCGCCGGGTCTTTGCCGGCCTGCTTGGTCAGCGGGGCGCCTTCCTTGCTGCTTTCGTTATGGGTCTTGTCTGGCCCGCCGTCTTCCTTGTTCTTGTTGGGCGTTTTGCTGGTGCCGCTTTGTTGGGTGCCGTGCTTGGCTTCCCAGTCTTTGCACAGCGCGCTGACGATGATCTGGTCGCGCAGGGCCTTGGTGGCCTCCCACGCGGCTTCGGGAATCGAATACGGGCTCTTGGTTTCCGGGTTCTTCTTGTAGCTCAGGAACTGTACAAATCCGGCAATCCAGACGATCACGCAGGCCAGCGAGAAGGCTTTGACCGGATTGGTGGGGTAGCGGGCGAGCAATTTTTCGGCGATGTTGTCCAGATCGACAATCAGGCCGATGGCCGTGTCGGCCACGAGTTCCGGCGCGCCTTCCCAAAGCTGGGCGACGTATTGCTTGGCAAAGACGTCGATCGGCGTGCCTTCGTTACAGGCGGCGGCACAGTATTCGGTGAGAAAACTGCGAATCTGGCTCAATGCAATGTTGGCCGGCGGGAAGGGTACGACCAGCGAGGAAACCGCCTGCCAGGCCAGTTCGTTGACCCATTGCGCCCATTCGAGCAGGGTGACGATGCGGTCGTTGTAGCTGGCTTCTTCCAGATAGTCCTGCGCTTCGCGCATCAGGCATTGCCGCGCCTCGTCCCAGATGTCGTGGCGCATTTTGTAGAGCCCCTTGTAACCGATCAGCGGGGCGTCTTTGGCGAGTATCTTTTCCTGCCATTTGCCGCGTTTGTCTTCCGGCAGAAAATCGATCATCTTCTTGCAGTTTTCGATTTCCTTGGCCAGTTGCGGGTTGGCGGCGAGCAAGGGGTCGGCCGGGAAGCGGATTTTGAGTTGCCGGGTGAATTTTTCGCCATCGCCGGGCGCGCGTACCTCCCAGCGGGCATCGATCGGGGCGGCATCGCCGGGCACCAGAACGTTGGGCAAGACCTTGTAGGTAGCGTATTCCTCCATGCCGCTGCCGTTGAGCCAGAGGAAATCGGCATGGACTCCGGCGCCTTTGAAGATCTTGTCGCCATTGAGGTAGTCGCCGGGACTGAATTCGCCGAATTCAATGCCTGTCTGCATGGCCTTGCGGTCGAGGAGGAAGCGCTTTTCTTCCGCTTGCCAGCGCACGACCCGCAATTTGATAAGGCCGGGCTTCTGAATCTTGGGGTCGGTAAAGACGGTGGCCGGGTCGGTCAGCAGTTGCAGGCCTTCGTCCTGAATCAGGAGGGTGACCTTGACCGGGTCAAGGCTCTGCGTCTTGCTGGTGGCAGCGATTTCCAGCGTGCCTTGCAGGCGGACGACGTCGTCGGCGAGTGTTGCCGGAACAAGGGTGAGGCTGACCTTGTTCTTGGCAATGGTCTCCGGCCCGTCGAGGCTGACGGCGTCAATGTCTTTCAGTTCGGCGCTGATTTCCCATTCTTCGATGCCGGGGTATTCGACTTCGGCGGTGAGCGTGGTCGCATCGCCACCGGCCAGCAGGGAAGCTTCGGTGCAGGAAACTTTGAGTTCCGGCTTGTTGATCAGGTTGATGCGCAGGGGTTGATTCAGCGTGCTGCCGGTGAGCGTGGCGGTGATTTCGATGTCGATGAAGTCAGCAGGCAACTCTTTGCACTCGGGCGAGAGGCTGACAGCGAAGGTCCGGTAGCCCGGTTCGCCTTCCTTTTCCGTGAGTTGGGCGTTGCCGGCGTTTTCGCCAATGACCTTGAATTCCAGCAGACGATTCAGCGCGTTGTTTTCTTCGCCGCCATACAGGCTGATCTTGTGTTGCTGCTGGGGGATGAGGCGAGCCTGAAATTCGGCGCTGTCCTTGCCGTCGAGCACAAACTCCTGTTTGATGACCTTGGCCTCGATGAACCATTCCGGCGGAGTGATTTCGACCTGGCTAACCTGACTGAAACTGCC
>CAZZDF010000027.1:5990-12265 GCA_964652915.1 uncultured Propionivibrio sp.
CTGACGATGCAGCACAGGAGTGAGCCGGCCACATCATTGGCGCGCAGGGTGAGTTGCCGGTCCATGCGCAGCTCGAAGCCTTTGGCCAGTGTGATGGCAATGGCGCAGGCCGCGTTCAGCGGGCCTTGCGGGCCACTGACCGAGGCGGTCAGGGTGGCAAGGTGGGGGCCGGGCTGTTTGGCGGCATCTTCGGGAATGGTCAAATCGAGGTTGCATTGCCGGCTGTCCCCGGCCGGGGCTTCTTGCAGGGCGAACCACGACCGGCAGTTGCCCGATAGCGTGAAGGTGATGCCGGCCGTGAGCTTGTCCGCGATGGCCAGTGCTTCCGCGGTTTGCGGGCCGGTGACGATGACTCTGGCGAGAATGCTTTCCCGTCCGTCCTGTTGCAGGTTGAGGGTGCTTGGGTTCAGGCTGATGGCAAAGGGCTGGGCGTTGCCGACCGTGACGGCGATCTGCGCCTGATAGGAGCTGCCGCCGGCTTGTGCCGTAACGGTGACGGAATGACTGCCCGGCGGGGTGTTGTCGAGACAGCTCAGGCGGGTGGAAAGGCGGGTCTGGCCTGTCGTCTGGCTGGCTTGCAGCCCTTGCGGGAGGTGCAGTTGCAGGCTGGCGCCGGCGGCTGGGCGGGTGCTTCCTTTGTGATCGACTTCCCAGACCGTTGCCGTCAGGTCGGCAGTCTTGCCCGCTTCAAGTGCTAGCCGGTTGTTGCTGACCTGCAGGATGTAGCCGATCGGACCTTCCGGCGGTTTGTCACTCTTGTCGCCGCTGGCACGGCGGCGGCGCCAGTAGGCTGCGGCCATCGCCGCACCGGCAGCAGCAGCCGCAGCCGCGCCGCCAGCAATGACGAAATCCCAGTTTTCATCGGCTGATGGAGGGGAGGCGGTCGTGGGAGTCTCGTCGTAGAACGGGTTTTTTGCGCCGGTCTGCGGGTTGTTGCCGCCGCTGACCTCAATGCGGAAGCTTGAGACGATCGTCTCCAAATCCTTTTCAAGCTCTTCCATTTGCGGTTTGTTGATGTGGTGCAGCTTTGGCCAGCTTCCGTCAGCCTTGTTGATGGCAAACATGGTCATCACCGAAATGTCGCTTTCGGCAGACAGCGCCTGCTTCGGGCTGATCTCGACGTAGTATTTCATTTGTGCGGCGGAATTGATTCCACTGACGTAGGATTCGTCAGGGATTCGATTGATTAAAACCACCGTGCGTCGCCCGCCAACCGATAGATTGCGGCGCTCCATGTCCGGGAAGTTGCTGAGGAGGTAGTCGACCATCTCGTCGACAGATGCGTTTTCCAGCTTGACGAGAAGGTCACCGTTCTGCGAGCTTTCGTATAGATCTTGCCGGATCAGTTTTCTTTGTTTGAACTGGATGGCTCTGGCACTGTTACCGAAGGACTCCCAGCCGGCAACCGAAGAAAACTGGAGAAACACGTCGGATTGAGCCTCGTCATTGGTGCGACCCATGTTGTACTTGTTGGGGCCAACTTGGTGTTCTTCTGTGACGCGTACGACCGCAATTGCCGGGAGGCATGGCGAGAGTAAACCTGCCAGGGTGAGTATTCCAGACAGAACGAAAAGTCGTGCACGATAGGGAATCATTGCGATCGATCTCATTACTGGGCGATGTTCAGCGCTTCCACAGCTTGAAGTTGTCAAAGCGCACCCGCGTTGGCTCGTTGCTTTCGTTTTTCGAGCGAACGGCAATGACGCCGACGTCACCTTCGGCTGGCGCGTCGATTTCGCGAACGTCGATCAGTTCGTTATTGACGGCCAATGCAAAGTATTTGTCGACGCAGGAAATCTTGATGGTGTTGGTCTTGCCGGCGCTGGTCACGATGGAAGCGGGCAATTCGCCACTGGTGATGGGGGTGGTGATCCCGTTGGCCCGTTTTGAAATGAAGTACTTGCCGCTGGAAGTTACCAGGAAAGCCAGAAAGGTTTCCGGATCGGGTTGTCGAACCACCAGGCCATACGAGTAGTTGGCGGGGCCGGGCAAGGGGGTGGCTTCGATCTGCACGGCGAAGTCCTTGAACGAGCGTCCGGCCATGATCTGTGCGGAACCGCGCTCGCGCAGGAAGGTGATTTGCAGGGCGCCGTCCTTGTATTCACGGATGGCTTTTTCATTGGTGGCGACTTTCCAGCCGCTATCCGGATTGGAAAAATCGTCGCGCAAGCTTGGCGTGCCGGTGGTATCGACCAGATCGGATGAGCCGCCGGGCTTGGGCAGGGCGCTGGTTGCTTCTTCCACCTGTTTCCGGTGTTCCGGTGAGAGCGCTGATTGGTCGAACTTCTTTTGCAAGTCTTCCGGGAGGTTGGTCGGGTGCGTGGCGCTTTCCAGGTTGATGCCGTCACCCTGCTCCGGCAGGTCGTCCAGCACCGTTTTGCGCAGTTCTTCTTCCTGGGCGGCAGTCAGTTTGGGTTTGGGCGGGTCAAAAGCGCCGCTCAACCACAAGGCACCGCCGCCGAGGATGCCGGCAAAGGCGAGGCCCAGTACCAGCCAGGTCCAGGATGGCATGTTCCAGCTTGATGCCGGGCGGGCGATAGCGGCGATGGCTGCCGCGGGAGGGGGTGTCGGAGCAGGGCTGGCGACCGGCTGGCCGCAATTCCCGCAAAAACGGTCACGGTCGGTCAGGACGGCCTGGCAGTGCGGGCATTGCATGGCGTTTCTCCTTCAGGCGTTCAGGAGCTTTTCGGTGTCTTCGACTTCGACGTAGCGTCCTGGCTCATTGTCCAGCCAGGCAACATCGCAACGTTGGCAATAGGCCAGGTGATCCCAGCGGGCAACGGCCTTGTTGTACTGGGGCAGGTGCAGGGTCGTCCATTCCACTTTCTGGCGGTCGCGATCGATGAACAGAGCGCCGTAGTAGAACAGCAGGAAAAAGCAGCCGACAAAGGCATAGGCTGAGGCTTCGTAAAGTTCAGGGACGAAAACGCAGATCCAGAAAACGATGACGATGCCCAGCATGAAAAACTTGTAGCCCTTGTGCATGGGCGCAAACCAGCAGAACAGGAAGTTAACGACCGGGATCAGGGGAATGGCCAGCCACTTGGTGATGTCTGGAGCCTCGGGCTTCTCGGGTTTTTCCAGAAATATCTGGGCTGCTTCGGGGTCCGGTTGATCGGCCTTCTGGGCGGCTTC
Organism: uncultured Propionivibrio sp.; assembly: GCA_964652915.1. Classification (GTDB taxonomy): domain Bacteria; phylum Pseudomonadota; class Gammaproteobacteria; order Burkholderiales; family Rhodocyclaceae; genus Propionivibrio. The sequence goes on from CAZZDF010000027.1 coordinate 9,126, forward strand.
GACTTCTTCCTCGCTGAATTTCCTTTTCATGAAGTCACTGGCGGAAAACGCCAGATCGGACTGCCCGCACTTGGGGCAGGATCGATGGGCGTTTGCGCTGGCTGGTGTGCCTGGCGCGCTTGGCACAGCCGCCGTACTGGTCGGCGTTTCACCGACCTTATGGCCGCAGGCTTCGCAGAAACGTGCGCCGGCTGATAACGCGGCGCCGCAGTTTTCACAGAATTTGGCTTCACTCATGGCGTTCCTCAGGCTTGGGAAATGGCGATCGAGGGATTGTGCGCCGCTAGCGCGGCACTGACCCGTTCCAGAACGGCCGGGTAGTTTTCGTGTGTGCAGTACAGGCGGATGTTTTCGAGCAGGCCGCCGCGGATGGCGATGACTCCCAGTGCGGGATAGGTTTTTATCCGCCGCACTTCGTCCCACGGGATGGCGACGACTTCGCGGGACTGGGCAATCAGCCCCGGTCCGGCCATCAGCGGGCGTCCGGTTGCCAATGCCACGAGCCAGGCCAGGCGGTGTGCCACCTTGGCGCGTTCGCTGATGTTGTTCATTACCACGCCATCTTCGTCGAGGATGAATTCCAGCGGATGGTGGTTGCCGAAAAATACCAGCAAGACGAAGAGCGAAAGGGTGGACAGGAATATGGCACCACCCATGGCGAAGGTGGCGGAGACGCGCCATACCTGGCCGAGGTCGCGGAAGTCGCTGCCCCAGGCAAAGGCCAGGAACAGTATCATCCAGCAGATGAAGACGGTAACCGCGCAACCGACGACGACATCGGTCATCACAAAGCGGTTGGTTAGCAGGGGAACTTCGATCTGCCAGCGCATGGTTTGCGGCGAGGCTTGATCGGAAGGTGGATTGTCCGCCGCGGTGGCGTTACCGCATTTCGGGCAAAATCGGGCGTTTTCGTTCAGGGAAGCGCCGCATTGGGTACAGAAGGCTGGGCTTGGCATGATCCTGGAAACAGCAGTTGATCGTTGGTCGTTACCTGAAAAGGCGGATGACTACAATATTGCAAGTTCTCTAATCCTTGCCGGTTGGGTGAAGGCGCGACTCGTTCGACGGCAGGCCGCGCGGGTCGTCGGGCACATATTTAAAGGAGCTCCCAAGAAGGCCTGGAAATCTTACCCATGGACTTGGCGCCCAGGCAAGGAAAATCTTCTTCGGCATATTCCGGCCGGGTTGGCCGCTGGCCCCGGTAGTTTGGCCCGATCCGGGGTAATTCGGGGGGCTTGTTGGCGGCAACTAGCGAAATAAGATTAAAGTATTTCTCAGGATTTCCGTGAAACAGAGGATGAGTGCAAAAACGAATATCGGGAGTGGAGCCATGTGCGCCGAATTTCGCACTATTTTTGTTGTGCTGGCCGCTATGCCGGCGATTGCCTCGGCGGCATGGCAAGCGGTGGTGGTCGAGCAGGGCAAGCGGGTCGAGATTGATCGGGCCAGCATTTCGCTGGATCGCAATGAAATGGCTACGGCGCGCGGGCGAGTGGTGCTCGACAAGCCGATTGTCGACCCCAAAACTTCGGCTTCTTACCGCATTATTGAAGTGGTCAATCGTTACGATTGCGTTGAGCGCACACTGGCCACCCTTCGGCGCGCCTATTTCAAGGAAGAAGGAGAGCTTTTGCGGCAGGAGGAAGTAAAAGCGCCTTTTGACATGCCGGTGCGTACTGGTACGCCGGACGACAAATTGTTCCGCGAAGCCTGCCGGCCTAAGCCGGGAACGGAAGCGGTCGCGGCGGCGAGCAAGACGGTCGAGAAAGTCGCCGAGGCTTCGGCCGAGTTGCGCAAACTCAATCAGGAAATGATCGATAAAGAGGTCAAAAAGGAGATGCAGCGCATCGTTCCGGTGCCGCCTGCGAGTCCCCCGATTGTTCGTAGCCGGGCTTCGGAGCCGGGCAAGAAGCGGGTTGGGACGGCTGCGGCCAATGTCGTCTGGTCGTATGACGGGCAAGGCGGTCCGGAGCATTGGGGGAAGCTGAAAGCCGAATATGCCACTTGCGCTTCCGGGCATCGCCAGTCGCCGATCGATTTGCGCGACGGCATTGCCGTCGATCTGGAGCCGTTACAGTTCGCGTATCCGCCAGCCATGTTCCGCGTGGTGGACGGCGGCCGTAATCTGCAGGTGGCGGTTTATGGCGGAGGATTTTCGCTGCTAGGAAAATACTATGAGTTGACGCGCATTCACTTCCATCGCCCGTCGGAAATGACGATCGCCGGAAAGAGTTACGCGATGGATGCCCAGTTCATGCACAAGTCGGCTGATGGCAAACAGGCCATCGTTGCCGTGTTGTTTGAAAGCGGCGTCGAAAATCCGGTGATACAAACGGTGTTGAATAATTTGCCGCTTGAGCCGAGAGGCGAGGTGGCGCCGCCGGGGCAAACCATCGACATCAGTCGTTTGATGCCGGACAGTCGCCACTACTATACGTTCATGGGCTCGCTGACCACGCCGCCGTGCACCGAAGACGTGCTCTGGCTGGTGCTCAAGCAGGTGCAGCAGATGTCACCCGAGCAACTGACGATTTTCCAGCGCCTCTATCCACCCAACGCACGACCGGTGCAGCCGGGGAACGGGCGGATCATCAAGGAATCGCGTTAGTTGTTTATGAGGACGATTTCCTCTATTGCAACATGAACGTTTCGTATTCAAGCCGGTTCAATTTGCGGTCAAGAATGGTGAGCGCGGTACCGAGCGTGATGAGCACCGCCACCGTGAAGCCATAACCGTAATAGGCAGCACCTTTAAAAAGCGTAATTCCGGTGAATAGTACATTGAGTGCGAGAAATTCTGCGCACAGGAACAGGATAATTCGACGCTGATCGAGATAGAAGAAAACGTTGAGTACCGACAGCAGCACGACCTGCAGGCTTGCGCCGATGACCTGAATGTAGAGCAGGGGGAGATAGAGCTCTGAAATATCGAGGACGGCAAGTAGTGCCGGACCGGCGACAAAGGTAATCAGGACAGCGAGGGTCTGGATTTTGCCAATTTCAGCCAAGCCTTGTCTAATCGAATAAACCATTTCGTCGCGCATGCCTTCGATGTATTCGAGCGAGCCGCCGCTCCGTACGGCATCGTAGAACTTGTCGTAATACTCGACAAAATCGGTTTCGATACGCACCATGAATAC
>CAZZDF010000028.1:0-12172 GCA_964652915.1 uncultured Propionivibrio sp.
CGGTCGCTGCAACCGGCTTAACGTACGATTTTTTCCGTTTTCTGAGGCGACCCCACTATAGGTTAATAAAAAAACACCTACGGTTGTCAAAAGTGCAGCAAAGGTAACAAAAATTAAAAAAGTTATTACCCAGCAGTTGACACTTTTTAGTTTTTGGTTAAAAATGCGCTCCATGATGAACACAGCGTCCGAAACAGACAACGTAATCGAATTAGCACGGCAAGTGCTCGGGAGCTATTCGGCGATTGCCAGGGTTTGCCAAGTAACCCCGGCGACAGTCAATAAGTGGAAACGTCTGGGCAAATTTCCGCGCACCGAATACACCGGCGAAACAACGTACGCACAACAGATTTCCAGAGCAAGTAGCGGAAAACTTCTTGTTAGCCAACTTCTTCAGCAAAGGATCGCGCCATGACTGATCTGCATTCCCTAAATCGCTCATATCTGATCGTTGTGCGTGATGCCATCAAGACCGATCCGGCCAAGGCCTGTGCTGTATACAACGTGAACAGTGAATTTGCTTCGGCATTGGCAGCAATGACCCTGGCAGAAATCGAAGTTGTTGCACAAACAGACGTCATCTTGTTTGCGCCCACCATCACCGGTAAATGCCTCACGCAATTACGTGATGCAACCGACAAAACATCCCGCACCGTTGCAGCAACACTGTCAGGAGCTCGTCATGGCTAAGCAAAAAATGGAACCGGAAATGATTGCCCGCCTGAATCGTCTTTGCGAACTAGGCGCACGCCCCCCGGTGATACAAGCCATGCTGCCAACAGTTCCTGAGCCGCTGCTGCGCAGTCAGTGGGAAATAATCAATGGCGAACCAGCGAAAAAAGGACGTTTGCCAAATGTTCCGGATTGGTATTTCTCTACTTATCAAATCAAATTGCAGTCATCGTTCTGTGCGTTGATTTACAAGAAGCTGCTTTCCTCGGATCTGCACTACATCGATGCCTACATCGCAACCTACGAAATCTACTCACAGACCTTTGAAGAGCGGCTGTTGAGTTTTGACAGAGTATGGTTCCTCGGACGTATTTTGTCCGCCAAGATGGTGAAAACCACGGTCTGCGACAAGTGCCATAGCGTCTATATTCATCACGCAGACAATCTCATCAATCACAAGCACTGCCCGGTCTGCCACCAATTGGCACAGAAACCGGAAGCGCAAAAACTGAACACGCAACCGATCAAGGTCAGCACCAAGAAGACGCCAGACTACCGTCCGTACCACGCACCCATCCTCGCTAGAAACGAAAGGCCATTTTTACATGCTTAACGACTTGTTCTGCAAAGGGGAACATTATGTCAGCAACTATCAAGGTTTTTCAGGTTGGCAATAAGAGTTACAAGCACGTCATGAATGAATACCATGACGCGGTGGAACTGCTCGGTGAAGAAAACGAAGTGCTTCTGGTCTACGGAGCGGACGCCAAAGTCACCGACCGGGAAGGGCGAATGGGTGACTTTTATATAGAAGTCCTCGATGGGCAACTCAAATGGGTCTTTTACGACACAACCCATCAGTCCCGCCTCATCCTAAGCCCAGATCGGCACGCAGCGGAGGTAGAAGTGTCCAAGCGGTATCTGGCAGAACGCCAACAGCACACAATGTCCGTATAGGACAACCGCCACCGCAAAAATAAGCACCAAAACCCCCGTTTCAAACGGGCGAAAAAAAATCAGGTCTGGGCCATCATCCAGACCATGCTAGAAAAAATCCTCTCCCTAGTAGGGCTACAGCGAAAGCCGCCTACCCCCCCCGTCCGACAGGAACGTTCCGGTCAGGACGGGTGGGTGAAACCAACGCATAAGCCCGATCCCTCACGAAAACCCGTACGCCGCCCGGACACACCGGCCATCCCGGTTTATCCGCCAACCGATGCCGGCATTCAATACGATCCGGTCGACGAAGTTATCGGCACGCAGCGCGAACTGATCCGTCGCATTCGCTTGGCAGCGGGAACCGACGAAACCGGTTTTGAGCAGCGCTATATGAGCGTAGTCCGTAATCTGGCGACCCATGTGAATCAACTTCCGGCCTCAGAAACGGGAACTCACAATGCGCCGGGCGGACTGTTTCGGCTGGCGCTCGAAATTGGCTTTTTTTCCATGCAAGCCGCTGAAGCGCGCGTATTTGCCGGTCGTGAAGGAATCGAAAGACGACGTATTCTGGAACCGCGCTGGCGCTACGCCACCTTTCTCGCGGGCATTTGCTGTGAGCTACACCGTCCGGTAACGACGATGATGGTCTGTTCAAAAGCAGGGGAAATCTGGCCCGCATATCGCATCAGTCTTGGCGAGTGGCTACAACGCCAGGGAGAGGATCGGTTTTTTGTGCGTTGGATCGATCTTCGTGGACAGATACCTACCGGACAAGGCGCTGCGTCACATCTGGCCTATCAGATCATCCCGGAGGAATCGTTACAATACCTGCATGAAGGATCTAACCGGATTGTACCGGTTATGCTCGATGCAATTACCGGTGCGGTAAAGCAAGGAAGTACCGAGCCGCTATATCGAGTCATCGAAGAGGTTCGCGAAAAAGTCATGCAACGCGATACCGCCATCCGTCCGGCCAACTACGGAAAACTGACGGCAGGCGTGCAACTGGAGCCTCATTTACTCGATGCCATGCGTCGTTTGGTCAAGAACGGCGCGTGGAAGGTGAACGTCAAAAAAGCACGGCTATGGTATGGCAAAGACGGCCTGTTTTTGGTCTGGAAAACCGCCGCCAAGGAAATTCTCGAAGTGTTGGGGAATGACGGGGTCGCCGGGATTCCGCAGGATTCCCAAACCTTGCTCGAAACACTTATTACCAGCAGGGTATTTCAGCCAGATACCGACGCTAGCCCTTACTGGACGATCAAACCCCCCGAAGCGGAAAACGAGTTGATTGCGGTGCGGTTTGTTAACCCGGAGATCATTTTTGGGGATGGATACGAACAGCCGGAACCCGTCGAACGTCTGGTCAGCAAATACGTAGAAAATGCGGGAGAGGGCGGGGGAGAAGCGGTTCAGCCAGCCCCCCAGCCAACCGCGATAGCGGAGGAAGAATTGCTGCCCGCGCCGGAGTCTACCTCAGCCCCCGTAAAAGCTCACAATGGCGAAGAAAAGCCAGAAGTCGTGCCGCGCCAGCAAGGGAAAAAAGCATCACCGGAACCCAAAGCGCCACAGGGCGGGGGTATCAAAGAAGCCGAAGAACAAAAGACCTCGCCGCTACCGGCCGACGTGGCCAAGTTGTTTACGCCGCTGACACGAGATGTCCTCGGATTGCTTTTGGTCGATCACTACGAAAACAAAACCAAAGGCGAGACACGATCGGTGCCTGAAGGGTTTGCTATTGCGCTTGAGCGCGTTGCAGCCTATGGTGCCGACGCGACCAGCATCATTGCCGAACTATCCAAGGCCGGCTGGCTTTACTGCCCGCCGGAAAAGCCTTCCAAAAAAATCCATCTCGTGTCGATGAACAATAAGGACACGCAAGCGATCATCGTGCGCGAAGCGATGGCCCGGGATGCCGGATTGATCAAATAGGGGAAAAAATTGAGCCTGTCGCTGAAACCCTACGAAAACCTGCTCAGACCAGCCTATGAGTTTTCTGCGGCCGTCACATGGACGGGCGCGGCCTTGGTCATGATGTTTGTTGCGCTATTTACCGATTTGCCCAAGGCGGCCTTCTATTACATGGGCGCGGCCTCGATCATTTGCGCAGCGTGGCGCTGGCGGCAAACCATCAAACTATGGGAATTCAAGATCAATCTGGTCGGCAAGCCGTTTTCATTCATGCGCGCCTCGATGCTGCGAAGACTGATGGCCTTCAAACCCAAAAGCCTTTGGCTGGGCTTTGGTTTCGACTGGACGCCGGTACACACGCAACGCGCAAACGAAATCCGCAAACGGGATCTGAAAACCATTCTGCCGCCAGATTGGTATTTGAAATACCGGGAATCGACAGAAATCGTTAAGGACATCGTCGGTCTGCCGTGGATTCATGGCATTGGCGATAAGGAAGAACATGTCTTTGTTCCGCTTTCGGCCATCGAGGGGCATACGCTGGTATTCGGGACAACAGGCGCCGGTAAAACCCGCCTTTACGAAACCATCATCGTGCAAGCCGTTCTGCGCAACGAAGTGGTCATTATCATCGACCCGAAGGGCGACAAGGAACTGCGCGATGTGACGCAGGAAGCTTGTGTGCTGGCCGGGCGTCCGGATGCGTTTCTTGAATTTCACCCGGCCTTCCCGTCGCGCTCGGTTCGGATCGACCCGCTAAAGAACTGGAACAATCCGACAGAACTCGCTTCGCGGATTGCCGCGCTGATGCCATCGGAAACCGGAGACAGCTTTACGCAGATGGCGTGGAAAGCGGTTAACGTAGTCGTCGAGGGCTTGGTGTACGTCGATCAGATGCCCAATCTGATGAAGCTGCGGCGGTATATCGAGGGCGGCGCAGAAAAACTGCTTGAGGAAGTCTTGCGCGCTTATTTCATTCGCCACATCCCGCGCTGGGAAACGCTGGTGGCTCCGCTGGTAACGCGGGCGCGTGACGGGAAATTGCCACTGAAAATTATCGCGTCGGCAGAATTGTTGGCCTACATCCATTTTTACAAAAATGAAGTCAACGAAACACAGCGCGATCAGGCGGTCGACGGCTTGTTGGCGATGGTTGAACATAACCGGGAACACTTGGGAAAAATTCTGGCCTCCTTGGTTCCTTTGCTGGTCATGCTGACCTCCGGGGAAATTGGCAAGATGCTGTCTCCCGACCCCAACGACATCAACGACGAGCGTCCTATTTTCGATACCAGCAAGATTATCGAAGGCCGCCACGTTCTTTATCTCGGGCTGGATTCGCTGTCCAACGCCACCGTGGGTGCGGCGGTGGGTTCGGTCATGTTGGCCGACCTGGCTTCAGTGGCCGGCGCACGATACAACTATGGCGACCTCAATAAGCTGACCAAGGTGCAAGTGATAGTGGACGAGTCGGCCGAGGTGGTGAACTTGCCGCTCGTGCAGATATTGAACAAAGCGCGCGGAGCGGGGTTTGTCACGACGTTGGCTGCGCAAACCTTACCGGACTTCATCGCGCGCATGGGCAATGAAGCTCGTGCCCGGCAGATTCTGGGTAACTGTAACAACCTCATTGCGTTACGCACCAAGGATCGGACGACTCAGGATTTCATTGTTGAAACCTTTGGCGAAACCGACATTCAAAAAGTAACGCGCTCTGTCGGCTCCGGAAGTCGTACAGAAGACCATGGGATTGACTTCACCGGGAACATGACGCGATCTATTTCTGAGGAAAAGGTCAATGTGTTCCCGACCGAACTGTTAGGGATGTTGCAACCGTTGCATTACATCGCATTCATGAGTGGCGGACGTTTGATCAAGGGGCGCCTGCCAAAAATTCTCTCGGACAGATAAGAATGAGCCATAACATCGCAATCCCCAGCCGGATCATTTACCCGAACGAGTTTGACGTTTCGGAGATTGTGTCGGCAGAGCATTCGCTGCGTACCGCGATAGCCAGAATTCATCGCACCGGCCAGATGAAAGCCATTTTTTTGGGGTGGCCCAATCTCGAGCGGATCTGCAAAAAGCTGGCGGGCATGTTGACGCACGGATATCCGTCCAATTCCGCATCGGGAAACGATTTGCTTTCTGACATGATCGACAAGGCGGTCATTGCGTACGAATTGGCAAGCAAAAAGGCCACCAAGGAACAAGATCTGGGGGATGCGTTCATTAAAGCCATCATAGAAGAGTCGGTTTATCTCACGGACTATGAAGTGCATGGACTGTATGCCAATGAGTCCAGTGAGCTTTGGGAACCGCTGTCGGTGCCGCTATGCGATTGGGCGCGTCAGCACAAAATGGACCGGTTGGTGTTCTCTCCGCGGGTGCTAAGCACGGGCAACAAGGAGAGAGAAGCGGCGCGTCTGGTTCTGGCGGGAAAACTGCTGTCGGTCGCGGACGCCGAGCGTATCGCAGGCAATTGGCCCACGTTGCACTAGGAATCATCCATGGCCTGGAAAAAACACCTGCTTTTCTGGATTATCGCCCTGTTCATTCTGCTGCTGGCGCTCCCGATCTTTACGCCGGCTTACCGGATATGGGCGAATGTCGGATCGGAGTTGGAAATGATCCAGAACGCATTTGGTGCGCCGGATACGCAGCAACTGGCGCACGCTGCGACGGGCGTTTACAACAAACTGTTCGTCGAATCGGGTTTCGTGCAAACCGTCCAGAAAGGCGAAGTTGATGAGGCCAGCCGGAATATGGGAAAAGAGATGCTGGGCAATACCATCATGGCACTAAGCGGGGTGACCAATAATTATGTTCGAGCCTTTAGCGCCATGGTTTATGTGGTGATGATCCGGCTATTCATCATTCTTGGCTGGATGCCTTACTTGTTACCGTTTTTGGCGGCAGTGATAGTCGATGGGCTGGCGCGCCGGAAGATCAAGATGAGTGAGATAGGGGCACCAAGCGCAGTGAAGTTTTCTATTGCATTGCACTTCATTATCTTGATTATCGTATTTCCGATGCTCTATCTGATCGCACCGATGGCTATTACGCCGTTGTTTGTGCCGACCTGGGCGTTGCTGAGCGCGTTACCGTTGTCGGTACTGGTGGCTAATACGCAGCCGATGGAGGCGCGATAGGATCGGCAATATCGTCAACGCACCAAATGCATCGGCTGAGCCACCAAGCGCACGCCTAAAGCAGCGCAAACGCGACTGATCGTCTCAAAGCGTGGTTCGCTCCCAGGCCGCAGCGCTTTGTACAAGGCTTCCCGTGCGATACCGGCATCTTTGGCAACCTGTGACATACCACGCGCACGGGCAATGTCGCCGAGAGAGGCCGCTAGTAAAGCAGGATCGTTTTCTTCGATAACGGTCGTTAGATACGCCGCAATATCCTCTTCGCTGTTCAGATATTCGGCAGCATCGAACTCAGGAAGGTCAGCGATCTTAATTTTCTTTGTCATGTTCAATCCTCTAAGCGTTTTGCCAGCGCCGCAGCTCGGCGAATGTCGGCCTGTTGCGTGGATTTGTCGCCGCCGCCAAGCATCACAATTAACAACTCGCCGCGCTGAACGTAGTACATGCGCCAGCCCGGACCGAAGTGTTCGCGCATCTCAAACACACCATCGCCTACCGGCTCAATATCACCCAAGTTGCCGAGCTGAGCTTTCCGCAAACGCTTGTTGAGGCGCTGTCGTGTGAGCTCGTCCTTTAGTCCTTTAAGCCAGTCGGAGAACGTGTCGAGACGTTTTACTGTATAGGCCATGAATTGATTGTAATCGACCGATTACACGAAAGCAAGGGCCACGAAAGGTGTCCGAACTGGAAAATAAACGCCTTTTCTCCTGTTTCAAGTCAGCGATTTTTGTGTGCCTGCCAAACTAAACTTTGCGCATGGACAAAATTACTCACGAATCTGCCCTGCGCTCACTGAAACACGCGCTTGAGCCGTTGGCCAAATACATGGACGATTCCGAGGTTCAGGAAATCGAGGTCAATGGTCCGGGTGATGTCTGGATCGATCGGGCGGGCAGGCAAACCAGAGTCGACACAGGACTGACGGAAATACAGATCCGCACGGCCATCCAGGTACTGGCGCGCATGTCCGACAAGGATGCCAAGGGCGGTACCAAGGACGGCATTGTGGATGCACGGATGGTGGGATACCGGGTTGCCGCAGCGTTGCCGCCAACCTCAGTAAAAGGGCCGTCGATTTGTATTCGCAAACATTCGCCGCTGCAGCTCAAGCTGCAAGACTATGTGCGGACGGGCGGGATCACGGCGCAATGGGAAGAAACCATTCGGCAGATCGTGGTCAGTCGCAAGAATGTGCTGGTGGCCGGAGCAACCACTTCGGGCAAAACCACCTTCGTCAATGCGCTGATTTCCGAGATACCAGAAAACGAACGCATTCTGACCATAGAAGACATTCCGGAACTCAAAGTACAGACACCCAACTGGGTTTCGCTGGAATCGAACGAACAAGCGCAAATCACTACTCGAGACCTCGTGCGGTTGGCGCTGCGTTACCGGCCGGATCGAATCATCGTCGGCGAAGTGCGTGGCGGAGAAGCCTACGACTTGCTTGATGCGGCAAATACCGGACACGACGGATGTATCGCCACCTTGCACGCTAGCAGTGCGGTTGATGCGCTGTCGCGCTTTGAAACACTGATTCTGCGCGGCGGCGTCAATTGGCCGCACAGCGCCATCTGCGCACAGATAGCGCGCACCTTCGATTACGTGTTCTACATGGCCAGGCGTAATGGCATACGGAAGCTTTGCGAAGTGATTGCCCTGAAGGACTACAACATCGACACGCACCATTACGAATACGAAACGATGTTGGCCGAAACCGAGTTTTTGAAACACTACTAAGACGAACCAAAAGGAGAACCCCCATGAAAGTGACGACAAAAAGCAAACTTGGCTTGCTGGCCTTAATTACGCTGTATGCAGGAAGTGCGATGGCGGCAGGAGCAATGCCGTGGGAAGGTCCGATATGTGATATGGCGAGAAGTTTGAGCGGGCCGACGGCTACTGCGCTAGCGGTTATCGCGATCGTATTCTGCGGATTAACGTTGGCCTTCGGGGAAATGGGGGGAATCTTCAAAACCGCCATGGGCTTAATTATTGGTATCTGCATGGCGGTTTTGGCGATCAAATGGCTTCCCGCGATGACCGGCGTGAATTTTACTTGCCCAGGCGGCAGCGGCGGGTTGTCGTCACTGAATACGATGGTGCATTTATATGTATGAGCCACGAAGCACCATCGTGCACAAATCGTTACTGGAAGTGAAAACATTCCTCGGCGTTGAAGCACGCATGGCAATTCTTAACCTCACCATAGCCGCAGCGCTAACGATGGCACTGCAAACCCCGATGCTAATACCGGTGGCCGTCATTATTCATCTGTGTTTACGCTGGACAACCAAAAACGACCCGCATTTTTTGGCCATTTACCGACGTTTTGACCTGCTCGGATCGGTATACGACCCGTGGGTGCATGTCAAAGTCCGGATGAACGGCCGCCCCGACGGATTTTCGAAAGGAATGCTGTGCTAGATCTGCGTAAACTGGTAAAGGACTATCACGATACGGCGCGCAGTTATGTTGAGATCGTGCCGTGGATGTCACAAATATCGCCGTCATTGATACTCAACAAAGACGGTTCTCTCCTCGTCTGTTACGCCTATGAGGGCGTCGACTCCGAAGGGCAGGAGCGCCACGAAGTTGATCGTTTGACGACGATGCTGGAACGCGCCTTGCGGGTGTTCGATGAGCGCTTTACCGTCTGGTTTACCGTCGATCGTCGACGCACAAGCGACTATCCGAGCGCGAAATTCGAGGACGTCTTCAGCCAGTATGTGGATGATCGCTGGCGCGAGCAGTTCGTCAACGGCAATCAGTTTAGTAATCGGTACTACTTTTCGATCCTGTATACACCGCCGGGCGGAATTAACGGCTTCTTTGAGAAGATCGCTCATTACACCAAAGTCGAGGGCGTGCCGTTTCTTAAAGCAATCATCGACAGCATCAAGAGCTCGGTATTCAAGCGCGCGGCCTTCAAATACGAAGCACGACAACTCGAAAGTTTCAGCCTCGATTTCAATGACAAATTGTCCGCCTTTGACGATAACGTTGGCGAGATTGCCATGCGTCGTCTCGAGGGCGAAGAATTGCTGGGTTTTTTACATGACCGCTGTAGTCCGGCATCGTATGGCCAAATGGTACGGCGGCCGTTTATTCCGGCCTATCTGGATGCCTATTTGCCCAGCGATACCTTGGTGACCAAAGACGACTGTTTGCAATTTCAGGGAGATCAATCGATTTGGGTGGCCGGTATGTCGGTTAAAGACTGGCCGGACTGGACGGAACCGGGATTACTGGATGGAATTCTTGCCGTGCCGGGGGAATTAACGTTCTCGCAAGTCATGCGGATATCCGAACATGATACGGCCAAGAAATTGATTGTCGATAAAGAACGACATAACCGGAATATGGAAAAATCGTTTGTGTCGTACATGATCGAATCGTTCACCAAAGAAGAGTCCCGGCAACGAGACTCCGGGCGGGTGATGATGGCCGAAGATGCGCACGATGCTGCGACCGAAATGACGACGGTGAATCGGGTTTACGGTCACTACAACATGACGATTCTGTCGTATGGCGAGAGCCGGGCCGAGTGCGAAGCGGTCAATAAATCCGTGTCCCAGCTGTTGCGGCGCAATGCCTTTGTCGCCGTGCGCGAGGGCATGCATCTGCTTTCCGCTTTCTTAGGAACCATGCCCGGGCAGGCCGGTGCGCTGGTGCGTTGGCACTTCGTCTCAACGGCCAACGTCAGCGATCTTGCTCCGATAAGGACACTGAGCGTCGGACAAAAGGAAAACGTCTATTTTTCCGAGCAATACAGCACGACGGCTCCCGCATTGACGGTGTTATCGACCGAATACGCCATTCCTTACTATTTCAATTTTCACCAGGCCGATCTGGCGCATACCTTGGTGATCGGTCCGTCGCGTACCGGCAAATCATCGTTCAACAATTTCCTGATTTCCCAGTTCCAGAAATATTCGCCGTGCCATACCTACATTTTCGATAAGGACTACTCGTGCCGAATTCCGACCATTTTGCAAAACGGAATTCACGTCGACATGTCGGCAGAACATTCGAACCGGGTGTCGATCAACCCGATGATCTTGCTGAAAGACCCGAACAACTGGACGTGGCTTGCGCAATGGCTGGAAATTCTGCTGACTTCACGCGGTTATGAAATGACGGCGGAAGATGCCAAGAACTTGTGGGAAGGCATCGAGCAGTTGGCCAGCCAGCCGGAAGATCAATGGCGTCTGGTCAATCTTTATCCGTTAGTGTCCAAAGCCATTGCCGCGCAATTGGATCAGTGGGTGGGAACCGGGCAGCGCAATCGGTATTTCGACAATGCGGAAGATACCTTCGATCTGGGTAGCTTCTCATGCATCGAAATGGGCGGATTGTTCCATGACGAAATTGTGGCCAGAGCGTTTCTTGAGTATGCGTTTTTCCGGATTTCCAAGAAGCTCGATGGTCGCCCAACGTTGATCTACGTTGAAGAAGCATGGTTCATGCTGGCCGAAGAACAGTTCAGAAAGCGTATCAATGACTGGTTGCGTACGCTGGCCAAGAAGAATGCATTCCTGATAATGGCGACGCAATCGCTGGATGAAATTGCGCGAAGCGACATCTTTGCGACCATCATCGACAACATCCCCAACCGGATTTACTTGCCCAACGCTAACGCATTCGCGCATCGCGAAATGTACAAGAATCAGTTCAGCCTGAACGATGCACAAATCGAGCGCATTCGTAATGGCACTCCGAAATTGCATTACTACATCGTGACGCCGTTGCTGTCACGAATGGCAGAAGTCCATCTGCCTCCGGAAGTTTTGGCGGTAGTGAGATCGGATTCCAGAGCTCAAAAGGTGTTCAACAAACACCTGTCGAGCAACGATCCGGAATGGAAAGTTAACTATGTCGAGGAGATGGTGAATGGCTAATTTACAGCGTCGTCGCCTATTAACCATGGGGCTGGCAACCGGTGCGTTCGCCATGCTACCCATGAACAAAGCGCTTGCTGCGGCTTGGGCACAGGAGCATACGCAAGTGCTGAACCACGTGGAATTGGCGTTGATTGAGGCCTCGGATGCCGTAACTGCGGTGGCGTCGGATATAAGCGCCGGATTGGATTTAATCGACGATACATACAATCGAATTATGCGTTTGCCTGCCGAAATCATGGATAAGCTCGGGGCCACCAGGATCATGCAGACAATCGGCAAGTTCACGCAGATGTATTCGAAAATCCAGAACCTGTACGGCAGCATTGCCGGGATGAAAGACAAAGTGCAAAGCCGCATGCAGGCATTTGCTGCATCAGGCCTGGATTGGCAAAGTTATACACAGCGGGAATTAGCAATGGCGCAGGTTATTAGGGAGCGCCATGATTTCATGAATGAAGGAGAGCGAGAAGCGCTTAGGCAGGTAGAAGAGAACTACAAGGATATCGAAGAGTTTCAAAATGAGAACAAAGGGGTCTTCGGAACGATGAGCAGTTTTCAGCTGCTAAACAGTCAGATGTCAAAAATGCTCACGAT